>JAUWPK010000038.1 GCA_030611625.1 Promethearchaeum sp.
AGTCATGTTAAAAACAAAAAACATTGCCTTTTCTCTAAATTCATTAGAAATAGAAATGAAAAGTCAGAAAAAAACACTTTTTGGAGGGATTATATTCTGCTCTATTGAGTCTAAGGATTTTTCACAAAATTTACTTGAAGAAATCCACACTTATAATTCAAACGGTTTAAAATTTATGTATAAACTAGAATCTAAAGGATATATGGAGAATAAAACCCGGGGTCTTTCAGATTTCTCATTTCTAGATCCAATAATTAAACTAGAAAAAGAAGAAATGCACACGAATTTTTCTCTTAAAACTTCTAATTTTTCATCTAAAGGAGTCATAGAAACAACAATATACTCGGAAAACCCACTAATTATAGGATCTTTGTGGGCAGAAAAAGATGATTTTCTAAATATAATCAAGAATAATATTTCTATGTAACAAATGAAATAAATTAGAATATTTTTTAAGAATAAAGTATATACTATTTTGAAAATGGAAATTCATAAAAGAAGAATTCAATCATTTGCTAAATATAGCTATGCAATAACTCTTCCCGTCCACTGGATAAAGAAGAATCATTTAATTCGAGAAAAATTATCACCCAAATCTGATAAAGATTTAGAAAACGGTCCTACAGTAAATATTTATGAAAATCCAGATGGTTCTTTATCAATATATCCATCAAAAGCAAATGAGCAAGAGAAAAGAAGAGAATTTACAATTGAATTGGATGAATATTTAAAGCAGAACCCTAATTTTGTTAAAGATAAAGCCATTCAAATGATTTTAATCTCCTATTATATGAATGGGGCAACAAGATTAGAAATTTTAAGCCAAAAACATATCCAAAGAGAATTTATAGATCAAATAGAAGATATACTGACCAGATTGCTATTAAATTGGAATTTGAATAGAGAATCCAATTACAAATTATATATTGAAAATGCACTAACTGAATCACCTGAAAATATAATCGAAGAAAGAATTCCACAGTACCTAAAAGAATCTTTTAGTAAATTATTGTGGATGATAGATGATATTCTTACTGCAATAAAGGAAAAAAATTACCAGAATCTCTCTAAAATTAAAGAGTTAGATATGAAAATTGATAGATACTACTTCTTTATTGTCAGACAAATTCGAACTATCTTCGACAATGCTCAAATTTCAAAACCTCTGCATTTTAATCATAAAAAATTAGTTGATTTAAGGCTCTTAGCTAAATTTATTGAAGACGTTGGAGATAATCTAAAAAATGTCGCTGATATAATGATTGATTTACATAAATTTATCCAAGATATTGAAATGAATGAGTATTTGATAAATTATTTTACAACTTTGCAAAAAATCTACGAAGAATTGCAGAAACAACTTAAGAAAAACGTCGAAAAACGTGAATCTTCCATAGGTATGAATCCAGAGATAATGAAAATAATACAAAGTTCAAGGAAAATTGGGAATAGTCTGGAACAAGATTGGAATAAGGTAGCTTCTAGAGTAAAAATCTCTGATGAATATTCTTTTATAGAATATTATGATGGTGCAAGACTTATTCAGAACCTAGTCGAAATTTTCACAAAAATCTTTGATTTTACAAATCTATTTTTCTAAATTGTTTAACTTTTAAAATACCTAATTAAAATAACCAAATTTCTTTTTTACGATATTTTACTTTACTTCTTAATGAAATTTTTCAAATTACTGGAACCTTTTAAAATTGGAAATTTACAATTAAGAAATCGAACTGTTATGCCGGCAATGCATCTAGGTGCAGCAGAAAATGGTTATGTAACTGAACAATTAATCGAATTTTATCTAACACGTGCTACAGCTCGAGTAGGATTAATAATTATTGGAGGTATTGGGGTTTCCAAACGAGGAACAGGGGGGCCTACAATGGTTTCACTATCCGATGATAAATTTATTCCAGGAATGCGAAAATTAGTTGAAGCAATCCACAATGAAGGTGCAAAAGTTATCGCACAACTTTATCATGCAGGGGGATATGCATTTAGTAAATTAATTGGAGAACAATCAATTTCATCCTCGGCAGTCTATTCTCGTTTTTACTCATGAGACTCCTCGTGCATTAGAGACCTCAGAAATTCAAGATGTTCAAGATCGAATAATTCAATCGGCTATACGAGCGGAAAAAGCGGGATTTGATGGTATTGAAATCTTAAGCAGTGCTGGTTATTTAATCGATCAATTTTTAAGTCCTTTAAAAAATAAGAGAACCGATCGCTATGGTGGGAAAACTTTAGAAGAGAGAATGACATTTCCTTTAGAATTAATCCGTAAATTAAAGAAAAACCTAGGAAATAAAATGATTATTGGTTGTCGTTTTTCTGGTGATGATTTTGTTCCGGGCAGTAACACATATAAGGAAAAAAAGAAGGTTGCTATCGCGTATGAAAAAGAAGGTATGCAATATTTTAATGTTACAGGCGGATGGCATGAAACCCGTGTACCTCAAATTCCTATGGACACTCCCAGATCAGCATTTGCATATTTAGCGAAAGAAATTAAATCTGTTGTAAAAGCCCCAGTATTTGCAAGTAATCGGATAAATAATCCAGAATTAGCAGAGAATTTATTACAAGATTTCTATTGTGATGCAATATGTTTTGGGAGAGCTTTAATTGCAGATCCGAATTTTGTGTTAAAAATTGATCAAAATAAAATTGGAGAAATAAGAACTTGTGTTGGATGTAACCAGGGCTGTTTCGATTCTGTTTTCAAAATGCAATTTGTAAGATGCGCGATTAATCCCTTAGCTGGATATGAACTAAAATATAAAAAACCAAAAAGGGCAGATTTTCAAAAAAAAGTTTTAATTGTTGGAGGAGGACCTGCAGGAATGGAAGCTGCCTTAACAGCTACAAAATTGGGGCATAAAGTGACTCTTTATGAAAAAAATAATGAATTAGGAGGACAAATTAAAGTAAGTAGCGTTCCACAAGGACGGGAAGAATTAGATAATATTATTGATTACTACCAAAATCAGTTTAAACTATTAGAAATTTCATATAAAACAGGTATTAATGTTATTCCCGAGCTCATTTTAAAAGAAAATCCAGATATTATCTTTTTTGCTACAGGAGTTCATTTTAAAATCCCAAAAATCGAAGGTATTGATGGATCCCTTAATTGTAATATCTGTTTTGCAGATGAAGCATTAGCAGGAAATAGTTTAATTGGCAAAAAAGTAGTTGTAATTGGCGCCTCAGCAACAGGAGTCGAAACTGCATTATGGGCTGCAAAAAAAGGGGCAATGAGTCCAGAAGTCGCTCGATTCTTGGCTTTTTATAAAGGATTAACAATTGAAAATGCAATGAAACGAACATATCAAGGAGATCGAGAGGTGTATATTTTAGAATATCTTCCCAAAATCGGAACCAGTATTGGAAAATCAACAAAATGGGTATTTTTGGATGAACTTAATATGTTAAATGTAAATGTCATTACCAATATCGAGGTTACAAAGTTTGCAAATAAAACTGTTTATTTTAAAAGTCGATCTGAAGAAAATGGTGATGAAGATATTGTTGAAAATGTAGATACTTTCATTTTAGCAACAGGTGTCACATCTAACCGCGATCTAGCAAATTCTTTCGAAAATTTAATGAAACAGAAATCCATTAATAATAAAATTCCCAAAATGAAATTTATTGGCGATTCTCGAAAAGTTGGGACAATATTGGAGGCAGTTAGGGACGGGTTTAAAGCTGCGTTTAAATTGGGAAAAGTCCAATAACATTTTTTAGTTCATAAAATATTATTAGATTAATGGCGAAATCTTCGGTAAATCACTTTTTTCAAAAAATTTTTAATTCGTTAGAAGAATGTGTTGTTGTTAACCTTCAGATATCGCATTTACCAACAAAAATTCAAGACTATATTAAAGAAATAGTCGGAACTACTGAGGCTCTTCTGGGAAAAAATTCAATTAACGCAGTATTACTTTTTGGATCGGCATCTAATTCATTAGATCAATTTAGTAAAATTTCAGATGTTGATTTAATGGTTATAGTAAAAAATTCAATTTCAAATCGCAGAATCAAAGAAATTAAACCGATTTTAACAGGGATTGTTATAAAACATAGATATCGTAACTATAGTAAAAATTGGCATGCGAAAATACTTCAAATAGTGGAGAAAAGTACCGGAATGTTCTGTTCTTTTTTTATCTCAACTGAAGCAAATTTTAAAGACTCTAAATTTACTAAAATTTTCTCAACAAATACAATATTAACTAATTTATTAGCACCTCATAAAATTGTTCTTGATTCAATGAGAGCGGGAACTTCAGTTTTATATAATGCAAATACAGAAATTATTAAACTCGAACCTATCTATAAATCTTATCCAATCACGCAAATATTAAAATCACTATTATTAAATTTATTGATGTCCTTAGGAACACTTTTTATTTTAATCCTTAATAAGAATTATGTAAAATATATACTTGAATCTATAAAATGGAGTATTAGGAGTTGCGATTTTTATTTGAATCAAGAAATAAACCCCTTATCAGAAATTGTAAGAAACTATACAAAACTTGGAATTGAAGGAGATTTTCTTCAAAAATTTTTAGATTTACGAAAAAAACCTACACAGGATCTGTTTTTTTGTTTAAAAGTTCCATATAATATTATCAAAATTCATCTTATAACTTTAAAATTTAAAAAAAAAAATTATATCATATTTTTCTGAACATCAAATAAGCTAATGGTTTTATAACTCAATTGAAAGCAATCTTGACAGAATACTGATGCTCTGGTTATCAACTGTCCGTTTTTAAGTTTGAAATTGCCTTCATCTTGATCAAATTTCTTAATTATATTAAGCGACTTGCAATTTGGGCAATTCTTTAAATTTTTATATTCACTAAATCGTATCTTAGGGTCTAAAATATTCTCAACTTGATCCTTATCTTTCTTATATTGGATTATTTTATCCAATTCTTCGAGTCCTTCGTCATTGGTTGAATTTAATCCAGATTTATCTGTATGTAACTTCCCTAACTCACGAATAATTTGACCATCCTTAATGATTAATGTTCTATCCGCAATTTTTCTTAAGTTTGGATTGTGAGTGACGATTACAACAGATTTATTTGGATTTTTTCTAATAAATTCTTTAAAAATTTTCATAACATTTTCTGAACTGATAGAATCAATATTTCCTGAAGGCTCATCTGCGAGAATCACAGTTGGGTTATTTGCAAACGCCATAGCAATCGCAATTTTTTGCTTTTCACCACCAGATAAGGTGAAAGGTCTGTGGTGCGCTCTATCTTCAAGGTCAATTTCACTGATAAGTTGTTTTACTCGTTCCTTTTTGAATTTTAAATCCTTACCAGCAATAGTCATGGGTAACTCGATATTTCCTTCTGCAGTTAAGCTTGGAATTAAGTTGAAAAATTGAAATACAATTCCAATTTCATTTTGAAGGATTTTTTGAACTCCTTGATCGTTCATTCGGGTTATATCATATCCTCTAATGAATATATGACCTGCACTGGTTCGATCCATACCAGAAATAACATTTAGGAGGGTTGTCTTCCCGGAACCACTAGGTCCCATAATCACTACGATCTCCCCCGCATAAATATCCAAACTAACATCTTTCAACGCAATTACTTCCAAATTTGCTTGTCTGAAAATTTTATATACGTTTTGACATCGAATATTAACAACTCTTTGTTGATTATTCATTAAACTATCTGAAGGGGTTTCAAAATTTTCAGATGTTTCATTTAATTCCGACATTTCATCCTTACTTTTAATTTCATTATCATTCATATCTATCACTTAACCTAAAATTTATGGAAATACTCCGTTATGTTTTTTCGTGCTTCAAAATAATATGACACTAAATATATTACAAAGGAACTAGCAACTATTATTCCTAATATTTCGACTAGCTCTAAAACATTAGCATATATTGGGAAAGAGATAATTCCTGATCCATAATTTATTGCAGTGGCCATTTTTATTAATGAGAAAGATGTAATTAAACCACTTAGCAATCCTGTCATAATTCCAATGAGAAATATTATATATATTTGTGATAAGATCAATTTCAACAAATTAATACGACCAAAACCACGTGCCAATAATACACCATTGAAATATTTATTTTCTCTTTGAAAAGAAAGTATTAAAATTGCCAATCCAAAAGCCAATAACACACCAATAACTACGAATTCCAAGTAGATTATTCCGTATACTCCACTTTCACTAAGATCCATCTTATAATTTAAATCATTCCAATTTTGGTCATAAAATTCAATTCCGGTATATCCTACATAACCACTTGAAGCATTGTTCAACATATCTGTTAGAACTGCAGGATCGTCTTCAATATCGGGATCAATATCAATCATCTGATGGATATTTGTTCCATGAAGGAGATTTTTATCTTGGTTTACCGTGCTGATATCAACTATCATTTTTTCTTGATAGGACCCACCCCATTGATCAGATAGTAAATAAAATCCGGGCATTACATTTGTTGCTACCATTATTTTCACATTAATTGTTTCATTTTGAAGAGCCATCGAACTAGAATTATAAAACCTATGGGTGAATCTATACGAATCACCAAGTTTTAAATTATTAATAATCAAAAAGTCACTGTTAACAATTACACCTGATCTGGTATTTGAAGAATTCTTATTGTATTTGATCAAATCTTCAATTTCTGAGATAAGATCCCCAGTAGGTAATTTTTTATTGTCCTCTTGAATAAGGTCTATATATTTTTCAAAATCAAAGTAATATCTATCGTTAAAATATTCATCCTCATCAAAATTCAATTCACTGTAATATGTCATTACTTGATTGATTAATGTTTCATTATCTGAAGTTTTATATGATTTTAATTGAGATTCGAGCAATTCAATATCATAAGTGCTTGTTATAGTCATATTAGTATTATCAAACTGTACTTTAACATCAGAACCCACGTATATGTTATCAACTATTACATCATAACGCGAAAATGAATTCAAAAACACATTAGTAAATACCAGGAGTGATGTAAAAATGCCAACTAAGAAGATTACAGTTTTATATTGTTTTCGTTTGACCATTTCAATACCACATAAGTAACTTTTTCCTTTTAGAAAAACTGAAGATAAAGATTTTGAAATTCGCGCAAATCTACTAGGTTTTTCGACCACTAATATACGTATAATACCGACCACGAACAGAACAGGCGAGATTATAATAAATATAAGAATGATTCCGAAAAACAATAATATAAAATCTGAAATGGAAATAAATATATCTGGAGCAGATGGTAAAGAACCTATAAGATATAAGAGATATAGCATAAAAGGAAATAGAGAGATAACAATAAGGGCAATTGAAAGTTTTGGGTTCTTTTTTTCTTTAATTTTGATTGCATTTTCATATAAATCATGTTTTCTTCGTTTCCTTATTATATTTTTCTCTTTTAATTTTGAGAAAAAGGTTTTTAAACTTGAATCTTTTGTAGTTTCTAAGGATTTTTGCATATCGGAAGATTCCTCATAAAACGGTGTTTCCTCTATTGATATTTTCTTCCCTTCTACCGTATTAAAAAGTGATTTCTCATCGTATTCAACATCCATTGAATCCGATCCTAATAGCCCCAATAGTTTATGAGTCGGTAGTTTCCCGACATAAAGGATAGATGAAAAACTGGCAATAAAAGTAATCCCAATTCCAAAAACATATGTCAAAATTACCGTCCCCCAAGAAATAGTAGGAGTCAAAACTACTGTCGAATCATAACTCAAGAAAATTTGATCTAATAAAGATCTAAATCCATAGAAAGTCCCAAAACCCGCAAATAATGCAATTGTTGATGAAGCAATACCATTAAAAAGCGCTTCTATGAAAAATTGATTTTTTAATAGAGAATTCGGAGCGCCTTTGCTTCGTAAGAGGAGAAATTCATCCAATCTAGACTTTGCATTTGTTTTAATTGCAAAAGAACCAATAAAAATTGCGAATATAAGAATTGGGACATTTAATATTTGTAATAAAATGCGTAATAAGTTTGTAACAAAATATAATTCACTTAAATGTGGAGATAGAAAATCCTGAAACCATGCACCACCGCTAATTTCAACTTTTCTCCCGATTATTTGAGAATCTTTCGATATTGCACGAGAAAAAGAATTAAGATGGTTAAAATCAATATTATCTCGATTATAACAAAAGCCCAAACCAGGGTATTTTTCCAAAGAAAAATAATCAAAATCTTCTGAATGGTTTAATTCCATCAAACGATTGTAATTATAAATTAATTCTTCAACTGGATGAAAATCTTCAGGTTGAGAATAATTATAATAACAAAACACAAATTCTTCAGACCAATCTCCAAGATCATCATAATCTATGATTGTATTATTTTCTTCATAATATGTATAATCATGACTTAACCAATGATATGAAAATTCATAATATTGAAGTTTTGCTGCATAAATACCCACGACTTTGACATCAGATAATACCATACTTGAATTGTATGTTTCAGAACCCCATGAATATTTCATATCAAGATTGGTTGTCTCGCCCAAGGTTAAATTCATTTTATAGGCAAATTCAATGGGAATTAAAATTTCTTCCTCAGATTTAGGCATAGTTCCATTGATTATTGAAAAATATTGGTTGAAACGTTTTGATGTATAAAAATTTTCATCAAATAATGCAAGTTTAACAGGAATTCCTTCAACAATGTCATATCCATTAAAAGGTTGACCATTTAGTTGAGAATAATTCTTATAGAATGTCAATTCATATGAATTCAGAACAAAGTAGCGAAAATGAGATTCAATATCCATATTCTCCGAATTTTCAACTAAAGTTATTATAGAGCTATCGTAATCTTTAAAATAATCAGACACATTCTCTGATTCATATTCATCGTAATAATTCACACTGAAATCAAGAACCTGTCTATAAGATTCGTTAACTAGGTTATCTTGATAAGCATCTATGTATAAACTGATACCGGTTACCATGCTAAGAGCTAGACTTAAACCTAAAATGATAAGAACGGAATTTTTTAGATTCTTGGTTCCTTGAGAAAAATAAAAAGATAAGCGATTGCCCATTATTCAACAAAATATTAATTCGAGCATTAAAAAATGTTGTTCATACAACTCTTTTCTATTTTTTACAGTTAAAAAAAGATTAGAACAATCTAAAACAAATTTTCTAAAAAAATAAGAAATATCTAGGGATTTTTTTCATGTATTCTAAATACTTTTCTCCATATTGCTTTATACATGCTTGTTCTTCTGCTATTGTTCGAAAATGTGATAAAATTTTACCGATAATTAGAATAATCAATGCAATCCATGAACCAACCATTAAACATATTCCTGTAAAAATAATTGTTATAGAAACATCTTGTGGATTTCGCGAAATTCTATATAATCCTTTAGCAACAGGTTCGTTTATGGGGGTCCTAGTGAAATTAAAAATCGCTGTTATTAATCCAACTTCACCAACCACAAATAATCCAAAACCGATATAAAAATCCAAACAGCTGAATACTAATGGACTAAGAAATAAAAGAATTAAATCTAATAAACTAAAGATTTTTGAAATTATAGTCCAAATTATTTGCTCCTTTGTAAAATTACTCCTATCCAATAGTCGTCTTGATACTTCTTTTGGAACAAATTTAAGAAATCCCCATGTAATTAGGGAATTTATTAAAATAAATATCCAACCATTAAGCCACGTTAATTCTAAAGAGGGAAAAAATTGCATTTTAATCAATTATATTTTTATAAAACTTTAGCTAATTTAAATATGATAAATTAGTTAAGGTTTAATTAGATATGATTGATGAAAGATTTAGAGTTGATGAAAAACGTCCTTTTCATGGAAAATTCTGGCCTAAAGGAATACCTTATGAATTAGATTACGACTATTCTATGACACTAGGACAGATGTTTGATGAAGCAGTTGAGAAACATGCTGAAAAACCTTTAATTTATTTCCTAAAAACTTGGGTTTCATATAAAGAATTGAAGGAAATGGTAGATTCGTTTGCTACGTATCTTCATAATATAGGCGTAAAGAAAGGTGATGTAGTTGCAATCGATCTACCCAATTGTATTCAATATGAAGTTGCATATTATGCAATAATAAAGTTAGGTGCAATTTGCATTGGAGTTAATCCTACATACAAACCCAAGGAATTATTATATCAAATGCGATTATCAGGAGCAAAAGTAATTATTGTTCTTGATATACTTTACTCAAAATTTGTATCGCAAATTGAACCCGATTGGAAATTTAATAAAATAATTTATACCAATTTCCTTGATTTAGCCTCTGGAATATCGCCAATTGCGAAATTTATTGGAAAATATATCCTAAAGAAGATCCCCACAGCAAAGATTGATCTTCCTAACGCAATAAAATTTACTGAATGCCTTAAAACGGAGCCAAATGTCCCAAAAGTCGATATTGATCCAGAAATAGATCCAGCAATCTTATCAATGACTGGAGGAACAACAGGAATACCAAAGGCAGCAACAATATCCCATAGAAACCTCCTAGCAAATATTAAACAAATTAGCCATATCTTTCTAAAGCAGGTTCCAGATGATAACACAGAACCTTCCTTAGGATACAGAACAGGGTTTATAGGAGTACTGCCACTCTTTCATTGCTACGCTATGATAGCTGTTATGAATATTTCAATTGATGTAGGAGGTTGGCAGGTACTATTTCCCAGGCCTCCTGCTCCCAAAGAATTTTTAAAGACAATTTATAAACTGCCAGATGAAAATCGTTTCGTTTATTATGCAGTAGAATATTTATTAGCCCAAATAACTGAGTCTGATCCAGCGATTTTTAAGAAATATCCATTAACAGGGCGTATTGCGATATGTGGAACGGGCGGGGGAGTTTTACACGATTATATTAGAAAACCCTTTGAAGAAAATACTGGTGCACATATTACTGAAGGATATGGGCTTTCAGAAGCAACTGCAATGGTTTCAGCAAATAATATATATGGTGAAAAAGAACCGGGATATATCGGAACCCCTGCTTCAAGCACCGATTGGGATATATTTGATATTGAGGATTTTTCAAAAGGACCTCTAAATATTTTAGGGGAAGAAGGAGTTGGTGAAATTTGTGTGACTGGTCCGCAAATTATGATGGGTTATTGGAATGACCCAAAAGCTACAGCAGAAACTATCAAAGAATGGGATGGGAGGAAATGGCTTTTAACAGGAGATATTGGATACATGGAAGAACATGGTAGAATCAAAATAATTGATCGGAAAAAAGAACTAATAAAAATGTCAGGTCGTTCAGTATACCCTTCAGAAGTAGAATCCATAATTGGGGAACATCCAGCTGTCTTAGAAGTAGGTGTTGCAGCTGTTCCTGATGAAAAGACCGGTGAAGCTGTCAAAGCTTGGGTGGTTCTTAAACCAGAGCAAAAAGGCGCTATAGGTTCAAAGGAACTCTACAATTGGTTTAAAGATAATATGGCCTATTGGAAAATCCCAAAATACATTGAATTTATCGAAGAAGTGCCTAAAACCCTAATTGGAAAGATAGCACATAGGACTTTGCAGGAAGCAGACCCATTATGGAAAAATAGATTGTGATGAGGTTGTTACATTATGAAAAAAGATTACATTGGTAATTATAGAATTGATAAAATCCCCAGAATTGCTCAAGTTATTGATGATTATGTTTCAGAAGCAAAAAAAAAAAATACTGTATGGGGATTAGCTGATTGTGATGTTACTGAAGTTAGAAGGATATTGCATGAATATACAAATGAAACTGGAGAAAAAATCAGCTTTACTGCCTTTTTGATCTCTTGTTATAGCCGAGTTGTCGAAAAATATAAATATCCACTAAATACCTTGAAAAAAGGAAAGAATCGTTATTGTGTTTTTGATGATGTTGATGTTATGACTAATATTGAAAAAACGCTTCCAAGCGGGATTAAAAAACCCTTGAATTACACAATTCGAAAAGCAAATGAAAAAACTTTACGAGAAATTAACGATGAGCTTCAGACTGCAAAGATCGAAAAAGAAATCCGAGCTACAACTCAGCAAAAGAAAACATTTAATCTGGTAAAATTATTCCCTAAATTACCCCGATTTATACGCAGATGGTTCCTAAGAAGCATGTTTACCAATCCTATTAGGAGGAAACGTTTTTTAGGAACTGTTGGAATGACTGCTGTTGGAATGCTTGGCAAACACGGAAAAGGATATGGACATGGTGTTTTTATAACCCCACACACGGTCGGGGTCGCAGTTGCTGGAATCCAAAAAAAACCGGTTGTTGTTGATGATAAAATCGTTCCGAGGGAAATCTTAGCCATGACAATTGCTTTGGACCATTCACTAGTAGATGGTGGACCTGCAACAAGATTTGGAACAGATTTCTTGTATATGATTGAAGAAGGTTGCATTGAAGAAGATTGGTGCTTCAAATCTTTGAAAACCTAATATTTTAAAATTTTAACGAGAATAAAAAAGATAATATTAAAAAATTCCAATTCAATGAATCAATAATTAGCAGCAAATTTAGCAATGCGTTTGGATTTAATTTTTGATATATTTCGCAATTCATAAAGCTTCTTGTTCAATTTAAATAATTGATTTTTTGTAATCATATCTGCTTCCAAGAGACTAACCAAGAATTCAATAAAAGGAATAAAATCATATTTATATATTTTTCCGTAATCCACAAGAGGTTGATCTTCAGATAAAACAACATAATCTATTGAATGAATTATTCCAAAAATACTAGCATCAGCTTTATCAAAACCATCATTTAGCGCTCTTAAATATTCTGTTTGTTTCAAAATTGGTAATATGTGGGTTTTATTTTTATTCCATGATGTAATGTTAAAATAAATCAACTCCTCTTCAATTTCTGGAGTAATTGTTACTTTTCCAATTGTATAAAGTTTACTTATAAAGTTCTTATTTAAGGACTTGGATTTAAGCAGTTTATCAAATTTCATCCATGTTCCCGTATCAATTATTATAACTTTATTAATAATATTCATCACTATAGAATATAGTAACTATTATATAAATTAATTTATATATTCTATATAATGGCACAAATTAATTTTAAAATCACTCCAGAAACTAATGAGTTCCTTGAATTAATGGCAAAAGAAGAAAAAAAATCCAAAGCTGCAGTATCAAAATTGATCTTCATGAACGGATTAAATAACCAATTATTGCCATATCTGGCAAAATTGTATCAAGTTGGGAAAATTTCTCTTAAAAATATTGCCAAAATTACCGGATTGCATCACACGGAAGTGATAACGAAAATTGCATCATTGATTGATGATATATACTCAAATCCAGAAACAGACGAGTATACAGAACAAGTGAGAAAAAAATTAACCCCATATCTTAAATCAATTGCGCAAGATCACGGAATTAATTTTAAAGATTCAATTAATGAATAGTCAAAGTGTTAAAAAAAAGAGAAAAGAAAAAAACAGGAACTAAACTTCAGTATTTTTGATTATTAAAGTATTTTCGATTATTAAACTTCAGTATTTTCGATTACTAGGGTGACTCCTTGACCGCTACCACAACACAAAGCTGCACAACCGTATTTAGCCTTTTTCTCTTTAAGTATCCTCGATAGAGTCCCAGGTAGTCTTGTCCCACTTGCTGCTAAAGGATGACCTATTGCAATCGCTCCGCCTTTAATATTTACCCTGTCTTCAGGTATCTTGAAATGATCGATGAAATTTAACAC
>JAUWPK010000209.1 GCA_030611625.1 Promethearchaeum sp.
CATAGATCATAACCAAATTGTGATGACTATTTTTAAATATTATGTTTGCGGAGTTTGTGAAGAAGCTATGAAGACAACAAATACAGAAGTAGACCTCTCCAACGATGAATCAAATTATTGGGAATAGATCGCTTTATATATTTAATTTTAAATTTTTAAAATTATTACATGCAAAGCATGATATATAACTAGAATTATTTTTAAAGTTAAAATTATGTAAATTCAATATATCAATATAAAACAAAAAAAATTGTGAATTAAAAATGGTAGAAGAAGAAGAAAAAAAAAAAAAAATTGTAGACATTCATAAGGAATTATTAGAAAATAAAGTTCAGCTAACAGGAATTGATGCAGATGAAAAAATCCTTTATGAAGATAATAGAAAAGAACGTATGAGTAAAATTGAAGAAGTTAAAGATTTATATAAGAAATCAAAATCAATCCTGAATGAATTATTAGAGGGAAATGTTCATTTAAAATCAATTGATTTTAAAGATAAAGCAGAATATGATAAAAATAAACAAAAACGTCAAGAAAAATTCCAAAAATTGAAAGAGAATGTTGAACAAACTCAGAATCTAATGGAAGAAATTCAGCATGCTCCAGAACTTAAAAAAATTGATGAACAAGAATTGCAAGAATATAAAATAGAAAAAGAAAAAGCTCTTGAAAAGTTAAAGTCATTCTCATCAATTTTGGAGGAGATTACCTCAAAAGATCCAAAAGAAATTTTAGAAAGAATTGATCTTAAAGAATTAGAAGAATATGATAAAGGTACGAAATTAAGATTGAAGATTTTTAATGAAGCAAATTTCCATTTGACCCAATTTGGTAGTATCTTGGAAGAAATTTCAAGTAGAAAGATAAAATTGAGTTCTATTAATGAAAAAGAATTAAAAGAACACGAAAAGGATAGAAAACAGCGCTTGAAGGGTCTGGGCAAGATCAAAACCAAAATGGACATTATAATTTCTCTAGTTGAGGAGATATCTAAAGATATTAAACCAAATCTATCAGAAGAAATGAAAACTGAATTACTAGAAAAATTCGAGATAGCAGATAAATATCTAAAGATAATTTCTAAAAATAAAACTGAAAAACTCGAGATATTAACGGGTTTAAAGGATAAAATTAGTAAAGTTGAAGAATTGTTTATTGAGATGAAAAATACAACTTTAACACCCATCTCTAATTATGTAAAAAGTGAAATTGAACAGGAAAAAATAAGAAAAGAGAAAGAAATTGGTGATTTACATAAAAAAATTCAAGCCAAATTTGAAATTACAAATCAGCTTTTAAAAGAAATAAAAGAGACACCAAGTCTGGAGCATATATCTGATGAAGAATTACAAAAATATGAAGCAGAAAAATTTCAGAGGAGATCCAGAATTCAAGTTCTTAAAAATCATCTTGATGTCGCCGAAGAATTATTAATAACAGTAAAAGAAGAAATCCCTCTTCATAAAATTGACGAACAAGATTTAAAAGAATATCAAAATCTTAAGAATGAGAGATTAGGGAAACTAAGTAATGTAAAAAATAAATTGGATGTTTTAGAGGAACTGATGAGAAATATTGGAAAGGGAATTACATTATTTAAAATCGATCCGAAAGAATTAGAGGAACATGAACGAGAAAAGCAAAAAAGATTGCAGGATATTGAGAATTTGAAACAAAAACTTCGTGATATTGATATTTTAAGGGATTAAAAATTTAATAATAATGATTTTTCCAGCTAAAGGATTTTTTTTTTTGCAAATTTTTCAACTTTCTTATTTTTATTTTAGAGTATTTCGAAAAAATTAAAAAAAAAATTAAAAATAAACAAATTTTTATTTGGAAAAAATACCATAATTATATAGAGATTTTAAAAAATTGATTTTACATCATTTTTCAACAAGTAAGTATTTTTCAAATTTGTTAATTGAGGGAAGAAACTAAAATGAAAAAACAAATAGATGAACTTGATATTGAAATTCTAAAATATTTAGAAGATGATGCCCGAAAAAGTCTGAAAAAGCTAGCAGATCAATTGAATAAGAAAACTAGCACCATTTATCACCGTTTACAGCGTTTAAAAAGCAATGAAGTAATTTTAGGTTATTCCGTTATATTCAACCCTAAATTCTTAAACATTAAGAAAATATCTTTCGAAAAAATAGTAGTTAAACCCCTGAATTTCAGCTCTTTGGACGATATGTTTATAAAATCCTTTGCAAATTTCTTAGATAAAGAATTTCCTCAAGTTTTATTCATTGCCTTATCAGAAGATGGTAAGATAATTTATTTGATCTCGATCCATCGTAAAGAAGAAGAGCATCAAGAATTTATTGTCAAACTTAAAGATAATCCATATATTGAATCGATCGAGAGTGAATTTTTCTCGCAAATCATAAAAGGGCAGAAAATTTTCAATTTTGATGAAAAATGGATTACAAAAAAGATTAAACCAAGTAAAAAAAAATCCAAATCTAATGATGATTTGCTTGAAGATAATGAAAGAGCCACAATGGAAATAACCATTGATGATGACTATGATATCAAATTTTGAAGAAAGACAAGAACAAGGCAAATAACATAGTGAAAAGTTTGAAATCTTTCTAAAACCAAAAATGGATCATGAAAAAAAGTTTTTTCAAATCGATTTTATTAAGATAGTAACAGGATAAGAATATTTTAATCGTTTTTACACAGCTTGTGAAATAAAAACAAAAATAAATTAAAAAATAAAAAAATAAAAAAATAGAGAGAATATTTAAACATTTACTGAAAAATCAATTGTATACCAAACAGTTGAGATAATTTTCGTCGGATCGTCTATATCTATTAAATCAAACTTGAAATAAACAACTATATCTGAACTTAAAAGTTGATCTGTGTTCATTTTAATAGTAACTCCGGCCAAATCTCCTGGATTAAATCCAGTAGTATCATTCCAAGTCGCAACAGTATAATTAAATGCAGTGACCCCAGGAATTATATTAAATTCCGTCCCAGAAATCGGATTATTTGATACTTTTACACTCATATTTACTGCCGAACGCACAGTCATGTTAAGTGTGAAATTTCGCATCGGAAGAGTATCTGTTGTGTTGAAATAATCGACTAATATTCTCATTTCAGCCCAATTATCAGGATCGTAGATAATTTGATCATCATAGGACAACAAATCTAAACGAACATCACCAGTAAGAACTTCTACTGTTTCATTTAGATCTAATTTGATCTTTAATTCATTGTAAGCTTCTTCCAATGTATCCCCATATACAATTAATTGCTGATCGAAGGCATTAACTAAGCCAGCCATTGCAAAAGACTCAAATTTAGAACCAATAGAATAAACGGGAATAAAATAATAAAGAGAACCAGCAAGCGGATATAATAAAATATTACCATATCGTTCATTAGTGATTAATGCGATTTTTTCATGAGCGACGGTAGCTAATTGGTCTTGAGCAGTTTTTGGGCCTGTCAAATCTTGCCCAGAACCCAAAGCTTCATAGAAAATCGTTTCCCCAAAGTGTTCTCCTTGTCTAATGATATATAATCCCGCTAGTTTCACAGATTCTTCTGTTTCGTATTCAACTGATTGAACACCGACAAATTCCAAACCATCTCCTAAATCAGTTTCAACAAAGTAGACATCCCCATCTGTTGGAAGCTTATAAAAATTATTTTCCGCATACCATGTTGTTGAATCCTCAACGTGGTAATAATAATCAACCATTAATTGTTTTTCCCATAATGATTCAGGATAACGCAACTGGTCCATGAGCCAATCCTCAGGATCCTGCCATGGATACATATTTGCGTATACGCTCCAAAGATCAGCAAGTGTATCAGTGGTAAAACTTTGCAACCCAGGATTTCGATACCAAGACATTACTCCACTTTTTACATCGATTAAAACAGTTCCCATAAAACGATACATCGGGGACATCGTATAACTTCCAATTGAAATTTCGGTATATATTGATACGGCATAGTACATCTTCCCATTTATTCGATCAAAAACTAAGTAAGGGTCATCATCAATGGTTAGCCCAGGCATTAAAACTGATTCAACTCGCGTCCTAATATTTCTATTAATTAAATATTCTTTAGATCCTCCTTCGAACGCATCTGCAGTAAGACCCATATCCAACGTGAACCAAAATGCCTGTAATCCGTCCAAAGTTCCATCAGGTTCATCACTAAAACGCTCACCATATGTTGAGTTCCATTCACTTCCAAGCAAAATGTCATTTTCATACGCATTAATTGTAATAAATGTTGTGGCCAGATCGTCAGTTGAACTTGCTCTATCTGCTCGTTCTCCAAAGAAAATGGGATAATCGCTAGATACGCCAAATATTGATTCATAATCAGCAGCATCAACAATTTCCCCAGTAGAAGTATCCAATGCGATAAACCCTTCAACATGATCAAATATCTCTGTGTGCATTTTAACAGAGGTATCAAGTTGTTCTACTTTAAAAGTTTTAGGAGCTACCCAATATTCACCTTGACCAGTACCGTTTGGAATGAAAATTATATCGGAATCTGCTATCGTTATGATATATGTATTTACGATTGGATCTATTTTCTTGATAGAGATTTCTTTATCATATTGTCTGAACACATTTAAAATTTCTAAATCTGCAGTGGAAACATTCTCTGGATAGTTTTCGATCTGATAAGTTTTAAACATTTCATTTTCCCCGATTTCCATTCCAGCGGCTTTTCTTGTCCAATCGATCTGCTTTTCATACCTTATATCCCATTCCACTTCCTTCCAATTATCGAATTGGCTTAATCCTACGCTTTTTGGAATACTGAAAAAGGTTGGAATTAAAATAATGAAGATTATAACTAGTGCACTAACTATTGCTTGTTTTTGAATATTCCTGGGAAATAGAGTCATATTTACTTGTTTCTTTTTTTTTCCAACAATTAAAAATGCAATTCCTAACCCAAGGAACATTATTAAACCAATGTATATGCTCCAAATCGTAATAAAATCTACTCCATTAAGTGTATCGAGGGGTTTTCCGAATAGACCCATTAAAAAGAAAATTGCAACTAAAAAGCTGCCGTTAGCTGCGATAGAATACTCATCCTTTAATAGAACATATTTTACTATTAAAATAATGATCCTGAGCGCAAGAAGGACTAAAATATAATTGATAATAGGAAGTGTTACAGACCGGTATATAAAAACATCCAGTTGAGATACATCTGGGGACCCATTCAAGATTTCCAGAGCTTTTAGGAAAGAAAAGGAAACATCTCCCCGCTCTATCATATACATTGAAAGTGCAAATCCTCCTGTTTCCATAGCTTGACCAATAATGAAAAAGAGTGCAAACCCTGCAGTCCACCATAATAGTAGGACTTTTTTACGGGAAATTGCACCCCATCCGAATTTTCGCCCTAAAAGGGTAAAAATGGTGTTTTCAGGAGGAATAGACATAATAACAACCCCAATTATTGCCCCGATTAAACCAATCTTATTAAAGAAGAAATTGGTAGACCAAAAATTGAGTGTATATATTTCCCAAAAATCTATGCCATTAGCCCCTCCTCCCTTTGTAGAATAGAGTTGTCTTTGCAAATCAATTTTAGCAAACCACAAAGGTATAGTCCATACAGAGATTATAATAACAAATAAAGCAACAACCAATCCAATTATCAATATTCGCTTTTTACTCGCCGGAGAAATTTGGCGCATATAATGAAATCGCTCTATACTCGGTGGAACTCGATCTCCTGGTTCATCAGCAGTCCCGTATAAAGGGATTTCAGGTTCTACAATCTTTTCTGATTCTTGGTCTTCATTTTGTGCCCTACAATCAGGGCAAGTAGCTACAAATCTGTAGTGTTTTTCACAATGTTTTTTGACCATATCACCTAATAAATCGAATTGCTAATAAAACCTTTTCCTTAACAAAATAATTTAAGATTACATTCATAATTAAATTAGGATTTAAGATGGGTGATAAGATAGAATACGCTGTTCTTGCAGCATTAGGAGTAATTGAAGATGATATACAAGAGTCGGTTTCTATCGATGAAATTTTATTAAGTTTGAGGGCAGACATAAAAATTAAACTTAACGTATCTAAAATTGCTGGTATATTGCAGAAATTAGAAAAAGACGGATATGTTAAAAACAATCAAAATAAATATTCTCTGACAGAAAAAAGCCAAGAAATGGTAGATGATTTTCTTGAAGCTCAAACTTAAAATAAATAAATAAAATTCAAAATTTAGAATATAGAGATCACAATCTAATTTTTTAATTAAAGAATTTTAAGGTAAAGAATTTTAGAATAATATAGAAACACCATAAGAATCTTTTCATATTTAAAGGGGAACTACAATAATGTCGCTTAGAGCAAAAATTGATAATTTAATCATTGAAGCAGATAAAGATATTCAAGAGAATAATATTTCCTCAGGGCTCCAAAAATTGGGAATAGCCAAACAAATGGCTACTGAATTAGAATGGGATGAGAGAGTAGGAACAATTAATTCCTTAATTGAAGATATAAATAAAAAGAAGAAAATTCAGGAAGAACATGATAAAAAATTAAAAGAAATTGAACTGAAGAAACTTGAACAAAAAGGGAAGGAAAAACAGTTAGACGCGGCTCGTCATCGACTTCAAGATAGAAAGAAAGCAGAAAAAATACAAAAAATGGAAGCTTTAAAGAAAAAAAAAGAAAAA
>JAUWPK010000332.1 GCA_030611625.1 Promethearchaeum sp.
TTTCTTGAGTTGCTTACTTGGGCATGTGTTCATCCCTATGCTATATTTACTCTATTATTTTCACCTGATTCAATTGTAAATAGTGTCGAGTTACAAACTTATGAAGGTGTTTTGTCAATTTTGATTCCAGTTCTGCTTGTAATTCCCTTTATTTCAACCATAATAAAGATATCCAAACATGCAAAATTAGAGGAAATACTTAAACTTGAAGAAATCAGACGTTCTGGTCTGAGCGAAGAGGAATTGAAGTTATTGCAAGAAAAACGAGCCAAGGCAGCAACTCAAGAAACTAAATTTGCACGGGATCAAGATGCTGCAGCTGATCAAGCGAGTAAAGCGGCACAAAATGCTCCATCTGGACAAAATCCTTAATTTTTATATTTAAAATGGTTACAGAATTTTTTTTTCTTATTTATTTTTCCTGTTTCTTTTCTTATTCTGATCCAAATATCTTGGAAAAATATTTCTTTTACTTTTCTAACAGAGTTTTTCTAACCGGTCAGTTAGAATTTTCTAATCTAACGAATAGAATCTAATATATCTAAGCTAGGATTTATTATCGTCAATCTCATTATTATTGGAATTTATGATGTATTTTTCATTAATTAATTGTAAAATCTCGGGATTTGGTTGTTTTGGCGATGCTATATTAGTAGAACTGAATTTTAAAGATTTTACGGGCATTCCTTCTTGAGCTCGCAACCGATCATAAAACCAAGATAGAATTGGCTCTAAATTTATAGCATCCTCAATATTGTATGCGAGTAAAGTATCTAAATATCGGATATCGTTTGTTAATTGATATTCTTTCCACAAGTAAATCGCTGTTTTACCATCCATTCCGCCTAAATTCTTAGTATTTCGTGAAATCCCTATGTAATTTTCAATCTGTTTTAAGCCTCCGGATATTCTCAATTGTCTGCTTATCTTAAAAAGATCAAAGTGAATTTGGTAGAAATCAAATCCTAATTTACTTTCGACGAATGGAAGATCCATCTTTTCACCATCAAATGTTGCAATTGCATCAAAATTTTCAAGGTAAGGTATGAATTCTTCCATATTTTGACCATTTACAAAGTATTTTATTTCAGATCCATCGAATGTAGAAATTGTGGTTATTGAATCTTCAACTATATCCAATCCGGTTGCTTCAATATCAAAATATAGTATTTTGCCTTTTAAATTCGGAATTAAACGCCAAATAATTTCTTCTGGAAATTTATTAATAAAAAAGTCATAATCTTCTCGTTCTAGAGCTTTTTTACACTGAATTATGTCTGTTCTCAATCGATTCCAAAGTTTTTTCGTAAAATTGGGATGTTTTTGTGGTGCATTTAATAATTTGTCCCAGGTAGTTATTCCAGATTGCCATAACCTTAATTCACCCTTTCGATAAACCCCTGGAACGTGTTGAAATGTGCACTGAATCATAATTGAAACGAAATCCGTTAATTCTGTATTGAATGTTTTTCAGGTTAATGAAAGTTCATTTTATATATTTATTAATTTAAATTAGATTAGGAAGAAAATAATATTTATCTCTTTATCTGTATTTATCTGAAGTTGATTATAAATGACTGAGAATTCCTCCCCATTATTCATTGTTGATGCAATGTTTGGAAAACTGGGTAAATTTTTACGTCTCTTGGGATTTGATACAGAGATTGCTAATTCGCACTTAAAAGATTCACAAATATTTGAAATAGCACTTAAAACAAACAGGATTCTCATAACAAGAGATCTAAAGTTTTACGAGCATGCTCAATCACAATTAAAAAAGAAAAATTTACAGTCAAATATGGCATTATACCTACCCTATCAAGAAATAATTGAGGAATTGGCTGAAATTTTTTCAATTTTAGGCATAGATCCCGAGATTTTTATATGGAAAGATGGTGAAGATATTCCGTTCCAATCGCGATGTTCAAAATGCAATTATGAATTAATAAAAGTGAAAAAAGAAACGGTAATTGATAAAATTCCATTAAAATCTGCAACTATTTTTAAGAAATTCTGGCAGTGTACAAATGATAATTGCGGAAAAATATACTGGATAGGCCGACATTGGGAAGATATCAAAGCAATTCTCCAAAAAGTCCGAAAATTAATTCAAGATAGAAACTAAATTGAAATGATAAGATTAGTTAGTATCGTATTATAGAAGTTTTGTGAGGCAATTTGCCTATTTTAAAAGTTCAATTTCTCGAATAAACAACAGAAAAGTTATAAACATCATGATCTAAATATTAATAAACACAAAACAGAATGATGAAAATGACGAAAAGAACCACTATTTATAAATTAATTAAAATTGTTTCTTTTTCCTGTTTGTTAGTAACCAGTTTTTATATGGGTTTCAATTTTTCGGGGAAAAATTTAAATGAAGGTTGGGAACCTAGTTCTCCCAAAAATGCAACCACTGATAGAGGAGTAATCGTGATTAGATCTGATGCAGAATTTACTGCAAGTAATGGAGTTATTTCTGGTGAAGGAAGTGAAACGGATCCTTATGTTGTTGCAAATTGGAATATTGTAGGGACGTATAGCCAACCATGCATAGAAATCAGAGATACATCTTTATTTTTTATTATCAAAGATTGTGTTATATCTAACGGAGAAAATAATGGTGGAATTCGATTAATAACTCTTCAAAATGGTGTTCTCATGAATAATATTGTCTATGATTCACAATATGGTATTGCATGTGATCAAGTTAATAATGTAAATATATCAGACAATCATTGCTATAATAGTACAGATATAGGCATTTCCGCCTTTTTTTCAGAGAATGTCCTTATTAATGATAACAATGTTTATGAAAATCAGCGATGGGGGATTATGCTTTTAGATTGCAATTCATGTTCAGTAATCGGTAATTTTGCCTATAATAACCTCTGGGATGGGATTCGTCTTGAATCTGGTTTCTCTTGTTTAATCCAAAATAACACGTGCAATAATAACAACGATTATGGAATAATATTATATTATTCGGAAGATAATATTCTCACTGGAAATAATTGCTCTTTTAATGATAATTATGGTATTGCACTTATTTTTGATAGTCGAAATAATCAAGTATATGATAATTTTCTATTTGGAAATGGAGATGGATGTATCTACGATGAGGTTGGGCTTAATGAGTGCTTTGATAATTTTTGTTCAGTAGGAGATCTTAACGCATGTTTTTCTGTGGCTAGAACTAATGTCAAAGTCGATCAGATTATCAATTTTATCGATCTTAGTACTGGTGGTTTTTCTGTTCTTGAATATTATTGGGATTTCGGAGATGGCGAATTTTCCCGTCATAAGGATCCTTCTCACTCATATGAAGAAATAGGGGATTATATTGTGACATTACAAGTTCAAGACGATGCTGGATCTTCTTCTTCGTTTTCAATGACAATATACGTAGAGGAGGAGGAGGAGGAGGACGAACCTCTAATTAATAACGATGATCCTTTTGCAGATGCTTTTAAAGAAATAAACGGGTATCCTTTTATTGCTCTTTGGATTATGTTGATGACGCCGTTAGTTATACTCATTCTAAAAACTAACCATAAGAGAAAAAAAATGGTTGAGTAAATCTAAAAAAAGAGCAAAAAAAACATAACATTTTTTTCTGACTCGTTCGACGAAAAACGACATAATTTTAGGAAAATTATGCAGAAATAATCAGAAGCTTTATGTTTTGCACCTCATTATTTGTATTATGGGTATAAAACCTGCAAATCTGGATT
>JAUWPK010000263.1 GCA_030611625.1 Promethearchaeum sp.
TGGGTATAGTCACGAAAGGAGTTGTTAAAATATTCCCACACCCTCATTTTAAAACAGTTAAAGCATGGGCTATGGGTAACCCATATGATATGCAAGACTTAACGCTTCAGCTCGGGAAACTTGAATTTGGTATCGCTCACAACACTGTGATGGTTCAAGGAGGCAACTGGCCTCTAGTTATGACTCGCTGGCCGAAAGATAAAGTCCCAAATGATTATTCATTTTATGAAAAAATTGGGATCCCGAAATGGTGGATGAATTGGGAAATTTGGGCAAACACACAAGAAGAATTAGATTTTGTTTGTAAAACCATAGATGAGTATGCAATCAATTTTAAAAACTCTGATAAATGCCGAGAACCAGATGCCATTAGAGAATGGAAACTGCACCCCAAGCAGATCGAGTCTCGAATGAAAAAACCAAATAAAATTGCCGTTCCTTATGCCTACTGGGAAGCTGGTTATCTTTTCATCACATGGTACGTTCCTTGGAATGAAAGCGCCGATTTCGCAGTCTATTACAACAAAATACTCAAGAAATACGGTTTTGCAGAAGTTATGTGGATTGCTTCAATCGAACGATGCAGGCAGGCTATTTGTATGCCGATTGTTTGCTTTGATAGCAGTAAACCCGATGATTTCATAAGAGTTCAAGATATGAATCGCGAAACTACTGAATATTGTCTTAAAAAGGGTTGGATTAATTACAGACCAGATCCGAACATTCATGCACCGATGACTTATAGCATGGCTGGAACATATCTTAAATACTTACGAAAAGTAAAAGAAATGTTCGACCCGAACTATATCATGCATCCTGGGAGGCTAATGCTACCATAGGTAGGGAGTGATTATCATGGAACGATTACAAGCATTAAAAGGTGATATCTACAAATGTATCCACTGCAAGGCTTGCCGCTTTTCTTATAGCGGTGAACCCGATCGTGAGGGAATAGGTGCACACACAGGAACAGAAGGAAAAGAGATACTCTATGAAGGAATGGTTCAAGCGTGCCCTGCTGGGATAGAATATGGCTGGGAAGCCTACTGGAACGCAGGAAAAATCTGGATTGCCCGAGCAGTCTTAGAAGGTGATCTTGATTTAGTAAAAAATGGTCAAGACATTGCTGATGTTGTTTATCCTTGTATAACTTGTGGGATGTGCGCGGCCCAGTGTGAGAACGATATCCGAACTGTTGACATCATTGAAGCTCTGCGTGCAGCGGTTATCGAGGCGGGTTTCAAACCACTTGGCAAACACGCTTGGATGACAAACGCATCGGAAACCAAAGGTAATCCTTACGGTGGTGTGAAAGAAGAACGAACTAAATGGGCGGCAGATGCTGGCTTTAAAGATATGATCGATAAACCTGGCACAAAGATTGCCTATTATGTAGGCTGTACGGCGTCATATCGGCAGAAAAATGTAGCGGCAGCGACCGTTGATTTAATGAAGAAACTCGGTTATGATATATCTTTATTAAATGAAGAGCAATGTTGCGGCAGTCCATTCTTTAGAACAGGAATTATGACTGAAGCTTTGCGTTCAATGAACCATAACCTTGAGATTTTCAAAGATTTTGATTTATTGGTGTTTTCTTGTGCGGGTTGTTATCGAACTTTTACAATAGATTATATGAAGTGGGCACCCGAGAAGGTAAAATACAAAACCATGCATGCTATGGAGTTAATTTCGGAAATGGTGCGTCTGGATAAGATTAAATTCAAAGAACATCCCGATCTCAAGGGCAAAGTCGCAACTTATCACGACCCTTGTCACACAGGCCGACATTATGGACTTTGGTATCAAGAACGTCTAATCGAAGAATCGACTAATCTTATGATGGATAAACGAGCGATAACTAAAATAATCGATGATTGGTATGAAATCCCACGTCGAATTATAAAAGCAATTCCAGGGCTCAAATTCAATGAAATGTATAGGATAAAGATGGATAGTTTCTGTTGTGGAGCGGGTGGTGGCGTGCGCGCACAATATTCAGAGTTCAGCATTCGGACCGCGCATCTTCGGATGGATGAAGGCGATGCAGTAGGTGCCGATTTTATGTTGACAGAGTGTCCATTCTGTTGGCGTAATTTAGATGATGCAAACACTCAATATAAGCATGGCAAGAAGGTAATGACAATCCTCGAGATGATATCGACATATGATTTGATTGAATCGGCCGAACCGATACCGATTGAGGATGCTTTACGCGAGCACCATACTGAGACATTATTCCCTTCTGCCCAAAAGAAGAAGAAGAAAGGCAAGAAGAAGTAATAAAAAACATTAAACTCAATCGATTTTGTTGAGTTTATACTTTTTTTCACATCTTTTTTCATTATCTTACATACTGAACTACTTTCCCTTCATGAATAGGAGAATTTTACAAATGTTATTTTATTTTTCAAATGAATTGGTGTGTTATCTATTAATTTCTTATCTGTTGTAAACACATTCCATCTTTCGTTTGCGGCGATTATAATAATTAAAGAATCACAAGCAGATAATATCGGTTTAGCTTGATGCTGCACAATTCCAGCCTTTATATTATCGGTTATTGTTGTTTCATAAATTTCAATATTATATTTTTCAAGAAAGGAAAGGATTTGAGGGAAAACAATTTCCTTTCCTTTTCCTTCTGTGAGATGTCTGGCTACTTCTAAAACTATTGCCTTGGTAACATAACCTCTGGTTGTTTTATTCAATAAATATCTACTAAGTGTTTCGATTTTAGGTTGTCTTTTTATCTTTAAAATTTGCATAATTACTCCTGTGTCTAAAATCGCATGAATTGTCATTGAAATCTTGCTCCTTACTTCTATATCCTTTCTCTTAATTTTTCCCAGTTACTCTCTGAACTCGATATCAATATCTTGTTGTCGTTCTTTTTCCATACTATTAAGAATGTTATCAACAATTGAATTCTCAATTCTATTTTCTTCCTTCTCAATATCTATATATGGGATTAGCATTAGCGCGCCATCGAAATCTTCAACAATGAAATACTCTTTTCCATCCACTATGTTAAGCTTTTTTCTAATTTTAGATGGGATTGTTATCATTCCACGATTAGTAACCCTCACTCGATTGCTCATTATCATATTAATTATATTACTGATGATATTTAAAAAATGGTAAGCAAAATTAAAAAAATGCTGTAATAAATTCAATTGATTTTGCAGAGATTATCAATTTTTTTGTTTTTTAGCATAAATTTTTTTTTTAAATATCTTACCTTTGTTTCTCTTTGAATTCAATAAATTCCTTATTTGATTGGAAAACTTCTCATTATTTTCCACAATTATTACTTATATTCTCTTAATGTAAATCAACTGAAGTTTTAAATAGTGCCCAATTTAATCACTAAACATGATGTATGATAGAAGGTCAGCTAAATATTATGTATTGATTACAATTTTTATTCTAATTTTGGGCGGGGTGTGGCTACTTAGTAATCTTTCCAAGGAATCTGATCCCTTAATTTTTGAGCATGAGGATAAAACTATGAATTTTGATGCTACATCATTTTATGGAGGAACCGTATTCAAGATCCAAAGAGAGCGAATAATGTCATTTGAAATCATAAATTCGTCTGAGATTTTAATTTATTGCAAGGAATCTAATACAAATTATATGTTATTCACTATTTCCTTAAAAAATGATACATATGATGTGAATATCGATTATATAAACGATTTTGGAGTAGATCTTTCTAAGGATTATTTTGATCTTGGATATAATATCGAATCAGAACTTTCACTGATTCAAGAGCATAATGGAGAAGCTACCAGTTTATTTATGTCAATTGAAGCAACTCTTCTTATCTCTACTTAACTATTATGGTAATAAAGGAGATAAAATTAGTTTGTAAAACAAAACTTATCACCGCTTTAAATACTATTAATCTAATTTTCCATTATGAGGAAAAATAAAAATTCCAAGCAACGCATGATTCTTTTTGGATTAATCGCACTTATTCAGGTGAGTGTTATAATTAATGTAAAACCTTCTAAATATACGGAAACGATAACCAATATTTTTCTTGAGGGCAAAGCAACTGAAGTTTTTATGAAGCTGGATATATTAATATATTGATCTTGAATATAATGCAGAATCAGATTGTTATTTTTATTGCTATATCTCAAAGGTTTTTTTCATTTTGTTTTGGAAGAAAAAAAACTACAGAAGAATTATGAAATTCGCTTCAATGAAAACAGTGTTTCACGTTTAGAAATCTGTTCTTTATCAAGAAACCCAAATTCATCAAGATAGTTAACATACTTTCTAATAGTTTTTGGATGCATTTGTAATTCTTCTGCTAATTGAGCCTTATTCATTCCTTTTTTTTTGAATGTAAGATGTTCTAGAATTTTTTTGCTTTCTTTTTTATAGGTGAAGTATAGTTTCATGCCTTCTTTTTCACTTAATTTAGAATCAAAGTAAATTTCGTGATTTTCAATTTGTGCTTTTTTAATTAACTCAAACTTGATTAACATGTTTAAATGCCAGTATACCACATGATTACTTAGTCCAATACTTTTTACAATTTTATTGAAATAAGCTCCAGGATTTTGCATTATATATATATATATTTCATTTCTATTTTCATTATTTAGTATTGAGTCTTTTGACAGTCTAGAACCTACTACAATTCTTTTTTTCTTAATTAAAGATTCGAAATTTCTAATAATTCCTTCTTCGTTAATGTTTATTGAGGATTTTGAGAAAGATGATTTGATGAAATTGATTAAATTATGCTTTTCAATAACCCTATTTTCATTTAGGTATTCTTGAATTGCATTAAATACAATTTCTTCAGTTTCTTGAGCCACCATCGTCATTTTAATCAAATCCTAAGCTGATTTTTGCTATTTTTCACTAAATTTCCATTTTTAAATATTTTAAATCATTTTTAATTCTCTGAAATTTCTGGAGCTTGTTTTTTTGTTCCAAATTTGCTTATCATTCCATCAAGTAATTCATTTCTTTCTTCAGAGGTTAACGAGAGCATATCATTGATGAAATCTATTTTTTCGGTGTCTTTCCATTCTAATTGTTCAATTTTTGCACAAAATTCATCAGATAATGAAGTAACATTGAATTGCCCAAGTACTTTAAATACTTCATATCCTCCTTTTCCACCAATTTCATTAAGAAGGTTCATATTATTTGCTAAAAGGCTTAAAACTGAGGCAGATTTACTTATGCCGTCTTGTTTTTTAAGAAGCATCTCTCCTTCTATAATGATTTTTGCTTTGTTTTTCTGAAAAGGAATAATATCATTTTCTAAAGTTCCTTCAATATCGCTTTCTGTAATAT
>JAUWPK010000271.1 GCA_030611625.1 Promethearchaeum sp.
GTTCTTTCCCATACCTTCTGACTGCTTGTTTTAATGCATTAATACCCACTTGTCTACAAGTTGAAATGATTTCTTTCGCTATGAATCCGAATAATATCGCGTGGTGAGTTGGAGAAAATTTTTCAATCATCCTAAGATAAATTGGGATAGCGAAATATTAAGAATTTTCAAATTTCCTAAAATCAACGAAAAAAAATATGCTTTGAGATCGGATAAAATTCTAATTATATTATGATACATAATGTTTACATACTGTACACTGCTTTATCTTAATATTAGTCCCCCGAAATGTAACTCTCCTTCTATATGCCATTAAGGACCCACATTTTCTACATATCATTGAATTTTCTATAGTTTTAACTTCTACTGTCAAGGGAATCTACCTATTATTTTCTTAAGATTATTTTTTGTTCATGTTTTGTTTGTAAATTTCAATCTAAAGCAGTTATATATAAAGTAAAAATACATCTATTTATATTGATATTTTAAGGAAAATTCCAAATAAACCTCGATATTTTATTTTGTCGAGACTTTACAGAGCTAACCAAAAATTTCTTTATCAATAAAATGTTAAAATAATTGAGTATTTGATACTTTTTTTCAAGGTAAAGCACATGAATTTTCAAGATATGAATTTAAAACAAGAAATTTTTCAAGGATTAGAGCAAATGGACATTCTTAATCCAACGCCAATCCAAGAACAAACAATTCCACAAGCACTAAACAATCCAAAAAGCCATATAATGGCTCAAGCCCGAACTGGTTCGGGGAAAACTTTAGCTTTTGCAATTCCCATAGTTGAAAATTTAGATTTTAATCAAAAAAAAGTTCAAGCAATAATTTTAGTGCCTACTCGTGAACTCTGCAAGCAGGTTGCTGAAGTCTTTATCGACCTAACACAATTTACAAAAGTAAATATTGTCCAAGTATACGGCGGCGTTTCCATTGAAAGACAAATCAGATCGATTCAAGCGGGAGCCATGATAGTAGTAGCTACCCCTGGTAGATTAATTGATTTATTCAATCGTAATAGAATTAATTTTCAAGAAGTAAAATTTGTAGTATTAGATGAAGCAGATCGTATGTTAGATATGGGTTTCATGCCTGACATCGAATTTTTGCTTTTACAGGCTATGAAAAATATCAGTCCAAGAATGATGCTTTTTTCAGCAACCATGTTAGAGCAGGTAAAGTCTCTGGCTAAACGTTTTACACATGGAAAAAATATTATTGAAATCGATGTTTCCAAAGATTCCTTAACTGTGACGAATTGCCATCAATATTATTACATGTTTGATGATAAACGCGATAAGTATTATCATTTCATCAGAATCATTCGAAAAGAACGCCCAACACATTGTATGATATTCGTGAACACCAAAAGAACAGGAGACTGGCTTTTTGGAAGATTAATTGACGAGAAAAATATTAATTTGAAACCAGAACTCATATCGGGAAATTTAACGCAACGAAAAAGAGAAGTAGTATTAGAAAAATTCAGGAAACGAAAAATTAACGCGCTTATAGCTACTGATGTAGCTGCCCGTGGGCTTGATATTGAGCGAGTTAGTCATGTATTCAATTACGATCTCCCAGATTTTGAGGAGAATTATGTCCATAGAATCGGACGAACTGCGCGAGTCACTGGAACAAAGGGGAAAGTTGAGAAAGGAATAGCAATTTCACTAGTTCAATCAGATCAATACAGAACACTCGCGCGCATTGAGGGGTTCCAAAATAAAGAGATCCAAAAAAGACCATTACCCAAAAGACAAAGAAATGGAGAGTGGAATAAGGGGCCTGAAAAACAAGATTCTGAAAGACAAGGATATAGAAGAGGAGATCAGAAATCTCAACCAAGAAGATCGAATAACCCTAATAGAAGCAGATCGAAGAAAGATAGCTCAAATCGTAGGAACTTTCTTTACTAAAAAACTGATAATTTTTTAACTTTTAAACCTATTTTTACCGTAATGATTATCGATTCTAAGAAAAAATTAATTTCATTATTAAAAACTTGTTCTGGTATTCTTTACGATTTGGATGGAACTCTATTTGATCTTCATGTTGCATGGGGGAATATCCAACAATATATTTATAATCATTATAAATCGGAATATGGAGTGGAAATTCCAGTTTTTAACCGTTTTTATGCTATGTTTGATTTTATAAAAAAAGAAAAAGGAAAAGATGTAGTACAATTTTACCTTAATTATATGAAAGAGCAGGAATATAATGCTGTAAAGGAAAAGAAATTCTCTCCAACATGGTTAACTAATGAAGGATTAGATAAAATCGGAGAGTTGATCCGCTTTGATACTTTTTATGCAATAATAAGTTCAAATTTTCATGAAACCATTATGGAAGTTTTAACACAATACGAAATGCTTGATAAATTTCAAATCATAATAGGACGAGATGATGTTGAAATTGCAAAACCTAATCCAGAAGGAATTCTTCGAATTATTAACGCATATAATTTAAAACGTGAAGATGTTATTTTTATTGGAGATACAATTACTGATGAGGACGCTGCTCATAATGCTCAAGTCAACTTTATATATGTGGATAATCTTCAAAAATTCTTAGAATGAAAGAATCGAAAAAAAAAATTAACTGTCTTCTATATCAGGATGTCCCATGAAAATAAGAAGAAATATTGCAATAAAGATAAAAGCACCCAAACTGACCATTAAATAACGTAACCAATTTTCTACCTTTAAATTTTTATTTCCAAATACCATCGTCGCGATCCAGAAAACACCATACATTACAAGTGAGAGGGGACTTTGGGGCGGAACCCCTTCTTTATTAAACGTCCCTTTTTTGTTTCTTCCTTGAACAGTATTTGCGATAAATGATAAAATCCAGAAAATAAGGCCAATATAGTAAAGATATTGAAAAAATTGATAGCCACTGCTTGTTGGAACTAAATTAAACTCCATAAATATAAAGAACGCTGCGATCAAGATTTCAACCATTGCTATATTTAGGTTTTTCTTTCCTGAAATATCGAGTCGCTTTCCTACATTACGACTTTGGGTTGCATTTTGATAAAGTAAAATGAAATTTCCTATCGGGAGGGCTACTCCCAATGCTCTAATAGATGTATAAAGAGGTTCTATCATAACATCCATAAAATCTAAGAAAAAACCGACAGAAAGACCAATTATTTCTGGAATTACAAGAATTGTGCAAAAAATTATAGGAATATCAACAATGAATATAAGGATTTTAATATTACGTTTCTTTTTATCGCCAAACTCTCCCCAATTAGAATTTTTAGTAAAAAGATTAAATGCAAGGGATGAAAACGCAAGGATTCCAACAATTGGTGTCAAAATAGGAATTAAAAAAGAAACAAGCATTGCCAATGCACAGACACCATAAAAAATAATATAATGGGCAGATATCATACTGGATGTTTCTTGCATTTTTTCAATAGTTGAAGCGAATCTTTTAGCCATGAGGAAATTAAAATATAGCCATCCTACACAATACATAATTGGGGCGACTACATTAGCTGAAGTCCAGATTATTTTACTATTATCACTCCAATCACTAGGTAACCATGTTAATTTAAAATCAAGAAAAAGGAATAGTAATAAAATGTATATTGGAATTAAAATTCCAAAAGCCATTACAAGAATTCGACTGATTTTCATTTTCTTAATTAAAAAATGATGTTTGAAGTTATAAAATTTTTAGATGCCAAAAGAAATCTGGAAAAAAAGATTATTCTTTAAATGCGATAGTTTTTATTTCGAGAAGAGCACCTTTTGGAATATTTGAAACTTCAACAGTGGCTCTTGAGGGATAACCGCTTTCTTTACAGAACGGATCAAATATTTCTGCGTAAACTTTATTCATTATGGGAAAATCACTTAGATTTTTTAAATAAACATCACAACTCACAACATCATTTAAAGAAAAACCAGCTGCATCTAAGATAGCTTTTATATTTGAAAAAACTTGGTGGGTTTGCGCATCAATTCCTTCTGGAATTTCACCTGTTTTGGGATCAATCGCAATTTGTCCAGATATATAAAGGGAATTACCTATTTTGACTGCTTGTGAATATGGCCCTAAAGCTTTAGGAGCATCAAGGGTATTAATAATTTCTTTCACCATTTTAATTACCTAAGGATTATAATGATACTAAGTAAAAAAAAAAATCTATTATGCTTGTTCAACGTAGCCTACAATTCTAAGTTTATTTTCAAACGGTCCAAAATCAGCAATAATCCCTTTTAATCCCTTAAAATCATGCGCAAGAGGTTTTTCTAACGCCAATTCAATAATTCCATTTTTTCCAGGGTTAATATCATCCCCTTTTACTAATTTAACAGGGCTAATACCCAAATTTGCAATTATATGATATGTTTTTGGATCATTTGGAGAGATTATGCCATTTATATTTTGCGGGCGATAATATGGTGATACATAAAATTTTGATTTGAGATGATCTGTGGTTTCTAAGGCTCCCATAGTGCAAAAAATTGTATTTCGATCAATTTTTTCAGATTTTACTCCCTTTAAGGCTAAACCAACTCGATCACCTTGTTCAGCAGTTTTAAAATCTCGATCAAATTTCTGAATAGACCTAAGAATTACTTTTTTTTGGCCAGGAATAAGATCGTACATTTCACCTGCTTTTATTTGACCTTGAAACACTAAACCTAATGCTACTGTTCCTACTCCCTTCACAGGAAATACATGATCTATCAATACTTTACTATAAGGAACATCAGCAAGATCTGACCTGATTATACTTTTATCCAAATCGACTATTGCTTGCTTTAATTGTTGGTAATCTTCACGTGTTTTAAGAACATGTAAAGACATATCTTTTAAAACCGTATTTGCAGTTAATTTTGGTAATTGCTTCTTTATTTCGTCAATTCGCCATTCATTTGCGGATGTTATTCCTCCAATAACAGCTATTGGTTTTGTAGTTGAACTAAAATGTTCACAATACAAATTCATAGCTACCATTATTTCACCGATTTCTGGAGTTATTCCTCTTTCAGCATCAATAATCATGACATGAATTGATGTTTCAGCACAAGTTTGCAATAAAGATTTAATTTTATAAGGGTATCCGATAGGAGACACAGCTGTAAATACAATATTTAAATTTGAATCCAAACGATTGTAAAATTG
>JAUWPK010000131.1 GCA_030611625.1 Promethearchaeum sp.
AATACTTAACCGATCGATTTGATTTGCATCAAAATCGATTTTTCTTTTATAAAACATCAAAAACCCATTTTCGATTTCTTCGATATTGAATACCACACCAATAGTTTCTGCAGCTTTTGAGGTAAATTGATAATTTTTAACCATGGGTCCCTTCCAATTAGTAATATATTTTAAAACCAAATAATTTTTTTCGATTTCATCTGTTTTTGAGTCTTTAGGAAACAGTTCGTTGAATGGAAAATTTCCCAAATTAATTTCATCAATTACCATATTGAAAAGATCGAGGTCCCGCGTATAACCATCTAAAAACGCCTTTTCTGATGAGTAATCTAAACGTAGTATAGGTGATTCATCCGCTCCCTTCCATGATCCCTTTACATCATGCGTACGTTCAAATCTTTCTTTAATTTTTTGAATAAGTTCTTTTATAGTTTTTTTTATTTCTGTGGTTGATATAATTTTGATTTCAATAAAGGGTTGCATAGATGATCTTCTCATGAAAATTTGAAAAAATATAATTTTGAAAAATTGCCATTGAATTTTTAATTTTTGCAATTATTATCAAATTATATGATGGATTTTTCCGAGATTTCTACCAAAATTGCGAATAAAATTAAAATAATTTTCTGTGACATCGATGATACAATATCTTCCAATGGAAAAATCCTGCCAGAAACCTATTCTTCTCTATGGGATTTATACAAAAAAAATATTAAAATAGTGCCCATTACAGGTCGTTGTGCGGGGTGGGTTGATCATATCGCGAGATTTTGGCCAGTTTTTGGTGTTATTGGAGAGAATGGCGCATTATACATGTATATGGATAATAAGAACCAATTGAGAAGAAGATATTATCTTGAAAACTTTCAGGTTCAAGAATCAAAAAGGAAATTAGAATTGATAAAAAGTGAAGTTCTAACCAGATTCCCAACATGTAAAGTAGCATCAGATCAACCTTATCGAGAATTTGATTTAGCAATAGATTTTTGTGAAGACGTACCACCACTCCCTATGGAAGATGTTCAAGAAATTGTCAAAATTTATGAAAAATACGGAGCTACAGCAAAAATAAGCTCAATACACGTTAATGGATGGTTTGGTGATTTTAATAAGGTCAAGATGACCAAAATTTTTGTTAAAGAGGTTTTAGATTTATCCCTTAAGGATGAATTGGATACAGTTCTCTTTATTGGAGATTCCCCTAACGATCAGTCTATGTTTGAATTTTTCCCGATTTCGGTAGGAGTTGCAAATATAAGTAAATTCACAGAAATTATCACCCACCCACCACGATATATAACTAATATGGATTCAGGATTAGGTTTTGCTGAAATGGTTAGTATATTGTTAAGTAAAAGAACGTAAATGGATAAGAACAAAAAAAGATTTAATCATCAGCATCTTCTGCGAATTTTAGCATTTTCATTAAGCTTTTTTGGATCTGTGATTCAATTTTTGAAGTTATTTTATCTTCTTTAACACTTATTATGGGTTTAATTAGAGTAAATTTTAAATGTTCTAATAGAGTTTGAAGTGATCTTACGGCTTCTCCCCCTCCGCCATGAGTAATGAATCCAATTGCAGGCATATTTTTAAAATCTTTTTTATATTCTAGGATTTCATCAAAAAAAATCTTAATTTGACCAGCTACATAATTAAAATAGTCAGGACTTCCTACTATAATTCCAATGGATGATCGTAGTGATTCAATATCCATTTCTTGTATTTTCATCATCTCAATGTCATACTTATTTGGTATAAATTCACGAAAAATATCCCAAAATCGTTTAGCCAATTGATAAGTATTTCCTTCTTTTGAATAATAAAGAATTATAAATTTTTTTTTCATATAACTCAAATTTTGTAATTTTACCTTAAAAAATTTTATTTATGATTATATTAAGTTTTTGAAATTAACAAATGATCAACTAAAACTATTGCTGTTATTGCTTCAAGTGCAATCAAAACTCGTGGAACAATACATGGATCATGTCGACCTTTTATCTTTAATTCTGTCATTTTTTTTGTCCTGAAGTTTAGAGTTTTTTGAATTTTACCTATTGATGCTGTTGGTTTGATTGGTACTCTAAAAATTATTGGAGTACCTATTGATATTCCACCAATTATCCCACCACAATGATTTGTTTTTGTCGTTATTTTATCGTTTTTTAAAATATAAGGATCATTATGTTCGGATCCTACCATGGTTGCAGCTTTAAAACCCGTACCAAACTCTATTCCTCTTGTTGATGGAATTGAAAGAATTGCAGAGGCAAGATCACTTTCAATGGAATGGAACCATGGATCACCAACCCCAGGAGGATAATTTTCAATCTGAATAGTTACTACTCCTCCAATTGAATCTTCTTGTTTGATAATATTTTCAATTAGATCGATCATATCCTTTGTAAGTTCTAAATCTATTCCTCGAACAGCGTTTGTTTCCACTCTTTCTTGAATTTGTTTTATTGAATAAAGGTTTTCATCTTTTATGGAGCCAATCTGAGAAGTATACCCAGCAATGTTAACACCTTGTTGTTTCAAAATTATTTTTGCAATTGCACCTGCTGCAACTATTGGAGCTGTCAATCTACCAGAAAATCTTCCTGCACCATTTAAATTAATTTCAGTCCCATATCTTAGTCGAGCAGGATAATCCACGTGAGAAGGGCGGTATATATCTTCGAATTGTGAATAATATTCAGAGCGAACGTCTATATTGGGAATTAAGATTCGAATATTTTCTCCTGTAGTAATGCCATTTTTTACTCCATCAGTAAAATGAAATTTATCTGGTTCATTCCTCTGAGAAGTTAAGTTATTCTGGGCAGGACGTCTCCTATTTAATTCGTTTTGAATAAAAATTAAATCAAGTTTTATATTTTTTGGAACACCCTTTATTATAACCCCAATTTCTTCACTATGGGATTCCCCAAACAATTCAATTTGGAAGAAACGACCAAAAATATCCCGATTTTTCATTATTATTTCTCCTACTCTGATTTTTGAGCAAATGAAAGAAGATATTCTCTAAAAATTTTTACAGCGATTTGTAAATCTCCGCTATTATCAATTATTATGTCGGCATCAGGAAAATTTTGATTTTTTTTGGCACGTTTAACCCTTTCTTTAAACATTTCATCATTTTCTGCTTCTCTTCCTCGTGATTTAATGCGATCTAAAGTAATTTCAAAGGGAACTTTTACAAATATTACTTTTAAATTTGGAAATTTTTGGCGAGCCTGTGGAATTATTGTTCGACTTACGTTTACAACTACCATAATTCCATCAGAAAGCCAATTCTCCACTGTTTTTGGAACTCCATAATCAAGATCATAAATATGCCATGTTAATGAAAATTCATTATTGGTTTTCATTTTTGTAAATTCTTCGGGAGATACTGAGAGAAATGGTTCTGTTTTATGAGAAGGGCGAGTGATATATCTCTGTGGGACTTTGATTGGAGCCATATTTTGCGGCCAACTGGATAAAACTTCATTTAGAATGGAGTCCTTTCCGCTTCCAGAATTTCCAATAAGTAAAAAAAGTAACCCTTTTTTCATTCAATTTCACTTTTTTTCTGACTTTTTTTTTTCCGATTTAATAATTAATTTAATGGAATCTTGCATTTTCTTTGATTTCCGCCATAAATCTCGAAGAGTTTGTTGTTTTGTATAATGTTTTGCGAAATATTGCATCGTCTTAGCAAACCACTTGGACCGAAATGAACGTTTAAATTCTTCTTGATCATCCTTATATTCTTCAGGAGGTAAATTCTGCAATTTATAACGTTTAAATGAAATTCCTTTATTAAATACCTTCCACATATATTTCTTTAGACTACCAAGGGATTCCGGTCGAAATTTATTTAGTTTTTCATATATTTCGAATTCTGAGATTGGAAAGAACTCAATCCACCTATTATCTTTACCATTTTTTTGTTTTCCTTTTGTGATTAGATGCAAATTCCAGTCATCCTTTACCAAATCAGATATTAACGAGGGAATCCTTTTTTTAGGTATTTTCGTAGCATTTTCAATAGTATCAGTTATTTCGGAGATTTTAAGCCTGAATTCATCAGGATGATCTGTAATTTCTGCGATTCTTTTCAAATATTCAGTTTTTACCAAATTAAATACTAAATCATGCTCATCTTGAGTAATTGCTTTATGAAGAATTTGTTCTTTTTCCTCTTGACTTCTTAAGAATGAAGCTTCATCTTTGATTTTTTTCCCGTATTGAACTGAAAGTGATTGAATGAAATAAGATGCTTGATTTTTTGAAGATGTATAGGACCCCTTTCCGAAATTTATATTTTTTCTTTGTTTTTTTCTAATTAAAGTTGAAAATCGATCTTGCATATATTTTTTAGCCTTCAGTTCATCTTGACGTGAATATTGATCCGTTATAGGAAGAAAATGGATGAAAGATTGCTTTGAACCATCCTTTACCTTTTCTTTTGTTAATTGGAGATCCATATATTTTTTGTCAAGTTGTTTTATAAGATTTAAAATTGAAGGAGAATCAAGATTTGTGATTTTTTCTAGGGATGTAGTAATTTCATCCGAAATTCGATATTTATCACCGCGCCTGATGAATTCACGTTTTAGAAATTTTAAAATCGTATCCATTTTTTCATCTTCTGTTTTAACAAGTTGTTGATCTATATGAAGGAACATTGACATCTCTTGTGGTTTACGCCAATAAGCGATTATTGTAAGTCCCAAAAATAGAATGATTAAAATTGGCAAGACTAAACGATCATAAGTAATGAATCCCGCAAACCACCCTTGTGCTAATGTTCCTTCAGTAAAAATCATACCAATACGCGCTGTGGTTTGAGCAAAGATAGTACTAATTAGAAACATAACTAAACCATCTTTAGAAAGAAACATAAAGCCGGATTGGAAGGTTTTTGATAAATCTCCAACTATCCATATAAGGAAAATTATTGCTATAATAAATTCAAAAAAGAACAACCCACCACCTGATGAAGAACTTGATGAAGAACTTGATGAAGAACCACTATTTAGCACTATGTTAGTACCTAATAGAAAATTTGGATCTAAGAAAAGATAGAGAGCAACGTTATAAAGAGCGTAGAGAAACATTACAAAGGCAATCCATGCAAATGTGGAACTATCGAAAGCCCCCGCTTTTCTAGTATCCCCTTTTTTATATGTTAAAGCAGATTGTATTAAGATAAAGGCAAAAACGAATATTAACCCAACGTAAATCATAGGCATAATATTTTGCATTTCAGTTTTATAAAGAGAAACTGAAAGATCAGGAGCATGAATCCCTATATAATCTAATGTCCAAAGTACGATATAATACCGAAAGATTATTGCGATAAATGTTAAAACCCCAAGAATGAGATAAGGTGTAAATCTTGCAAGAAATGTTCGGAATGGTGAATATTTAGCGGTCCATCGTATTTCCATTTTTACTGCAAACTGTTTACTACCGGAATATAATCGAATCGATTGAAAAATTAACCATATTGTCGATCCAATTAACATCAATTGATATCCATAGCCCCATAGATCATCCAAGAAATAGATAATGGCAAAATTTCCAATTACTAATAAGATAACAATTAATATTTGTTTAATAGCGGTTTTTTTACCGAAAAACCAAGCTAGTATTTTTTCATTTGAAAATAATAATGCTAGATCGATGAATGTAAAAGTCAGAGCAATTCCAAAGGTATAAGGATCAGAAAAGCAAAGAAAAAATAAAACTGAAATTAACCAAGAATCAGTTTCGCTTGAGTTCAAGAGGAAAACAAATATGAAAGAATATACTGAGAAGAATATGAATAAACCGATCATTTGTTTACCGATATAACTTGGTTTATCTATTCTTTTCTGTTTTCTCGTTCTACCAAGCAATAATTCGCGAAATAATCTTAATTTTTCTGAAGCTTCAATTTTAAAATCCATTAGTTAAAATTTAAAATACATTATTTAAATAAATTTTACATATAAAAAATAAAATTGAAAATTTATGTGGAACTGTGATAATTGCGGGAAATGTTGTATTGGGTTTACTAATCAAATTAGATTTCAAGAAAATGAACCAATATTTTTATCATTTAAAACATCTCCTAATTTGCAGCAAAATCCTCTGATCTCTCTTTTTATCAGAATAAAAGATTTCTTCAAAAAAAATATTGATGGAAAAAAGCAATATTTTGTTCCTACTAAATCTGAAATATCATCTCATTTGAATGAAAATGAGAAGAGCTTATTCAATAATTTAAACAGCGCAGATTTTAATGGCGATGAGTGCATGTTCCTTTCGTGGAGAATAGTAAATAATAGAAGAACTTCATTCTGTCAAATTCATGGCTTTAGCCCAAGAATGTGCAAGGATTACCCATCAAGTAAAGGCGGCGTCTGTTTAAACCATCCCGAGAGATATTATAATATAGAATTTTTTAATTATCAAAAAAAGAAAATTGAGTTTGCAATAAAAGTTTTGAAAGAAATTTATAGCGAACGAGTAAAATATAAAATAGGATTTGATATAATTTGCTTTTTAATGGATTTTGGAAAATTTTCGTATAATAAAGTTCGAGATTTTTTCATTAAAAATTTCCATATATCATCTTCTGAATTTATGAGCGCCGTTCAAGAATTTGTAAAACTATCTTTGATTTTTAATATAAATAATGAATTAGAATCTATCTCTATAAAGGAAATTGAGCTAATTGTAGATGATATGATGGATAAATATAGTTGGTAACGATTAATATATGAAATGAAGGATAAAACTTTATAATAATAATGATTGATTTTCTTTTGTGAGTTCAAAACCCGCATCACAAGAAACAATTCTGGAATTTGTAAAAAGAGCAATAAACATGCTACTTGAAAATCAAATCTCTGATACTTTGATTCTTTCTAGCCATAAAATAAATTCTATACTGAAAGATAAATGCGGCGTTAATTTTAAAATAGATAGAATAGGTAGAGCTCTAAGTAAAATCGCAAAACAACAAGAATTGAAGCGTATTTCAACCCGCATTCCAAAATATGAACTTAAAGCATCAAGGTTTAAAAGATTTCGATTACCTGATTAAAAAATATTTTGATTTTTTCACATTTCTAAAAACATCGATAAAAATTGGTTTTTAGAAAAATTAATAACTTCAACTGTTGTTATTTAAATACTTGATTAGAAAATGACCAGTAATGAACACCGCTTTAACTTGTACGTTGATGATGCAACCGCTATATATAAACGCGCCACAGAGGCAAAGTCTAGCAAAAATATTATCAGACTTGCAAACAAAACACTGAAAAACATTGACCTAGCTACTAAACTGGCACCAATTATAGATGCCAAAGAAAAAATTCCTTACCTCAATGAATTTGTTACATTAAGTCATGCTCTTATTGCGGAGGCACATTATAATAATAAAGATCTCAAATCTGCAATTGAATTCTTTAATTTTGCTCAGAAATCTAATAAAACCACTCTTGGAAATCAAGAAACATATATTCGCGACTGTTATATTCTTTCAAGACTGATGGAAATCGCTAAACTCCAAGAAAATTGGAGAATATCAGATAAATTCGCTCAAAAGATTTTTTTCTCATCCAAAAAGTTAGATGATTCATACTCACTAAAAGCAATTAAATACCTGATAAAAATTAAGGATGTTTTTATTGAAAGTAAAAATTTGGATTTTATCAACAAGTCTTATTATGAAATGCTTAAAATTTGCAAAAAAAAAGAATTTTTGAAGGAAAACCCGAAATCTGTGGCAAATATTTACGATGATTATGCCAAATATTTAAATATTGTCCTTAAAAAGACAAAAAATGCTGTTAAATTCTATAAAAAAGCCGAATCGATTCTGGAAGAACTAGATTTAAAATATGAAGCACAGATTATTAGAGAAAAAATCGAAAAAATAAGTGAAAAACATTAATCTTCTATATCAATCGTTTTTTTCTTTTTCCCAAGCTTCTTTTATTCTTTGATTTTGATCCTTATCTAAAAACATCCGAAGATATTCTTTTGGAGTTTTATTCATAGGACAAGCAAAATTAGGGCATTCTTTACAAGCGCCACCTTGAAGTAAACTATTTAAAAATATCATTAAACCTAAAAAAATCACACCAACAACTATAAGTCCGAATAAAAAGGCAATTTTTTCTTCTTTACTTACAAAATACCATATAATATAATAGATCAACATAACGAACGCAAAAAGATCTATAAATCCACCAATAATTAGCATCAATGATTTTTCTATCTTGCTCATTGGTCCAGGTTGATACTTGCGAATTTTTGGCATACCCCGAAGCGCCCAACATTTTAAAAATTTTCCTTCTTTTTGATAATAGGGGCAGTGTGCACATAATAACCATGGTTCGATGAGAAGAAAATTCAAAATATTTGTGATTGCATATAATAATAACGACCACCATGTTTGGGTCAAAAAACCTCCAAGAGTTAGAATAACACAAGCTACTAACCGATATATTAGGTTCAAAGCTGTAAATTTTTTTGAAAAAGTAGGTTCAAATCGGCACAACAATTTCCCATTTAATTCACACTCTTCACAATTCGCACTTTCATCAGCAACACAATTCAATTCTCCCATAAAAATACCCAATCAAACATTATGATATTATTTTTCCTCGATTGAAGCTTCGAAATTTAGGAATCTGTCGGTTAGGTTTAAATATAACATTCCCAAAAGCCCAATCACAATAACCACAATATATGTCACATTGGTGATTGTATCAACATTATTTGGTCCAATCAATATGATCACACCTCCAATTAATAGGATCACCCCTACAACCAAATATAAAATTGAATAATATTTTGACAATCCTTCTCTATCAAGATTGAAGGGTTTTTTTCGAAAAACCTTTTGAAAACCTTCATATCTTCCTAATAAAATGTCAAGCTTACGCAATCTCATTAAAATACTGAGAATACATAGTACAATACCGATATATAGTGCATAATTTACCATATTGACAAACCTCC
>JAUWPK010000358.1 GCA_030611625.1 Promethearchaeum sp.
TAATGAAAGAAATCGAATCCAATTCTAGTGCCTTAGAGCAATTAAAAAATAAAGAAATCGATGCATATATCATATTTCCCCAAGGGTTTGAATTATATATTAATCGCACTACGACAACGTTAGAAAAAACCATCGAGATCATTTATCAAGATAGTACAAGTGAAATTTCACGTACAATCATCTCTTCAACTATAATGGGAGTTATCAATGGAATCGTAAATTATGATCCCAATGCAGTGAAAATTGAACATGTAGAACAAACAATTTCCGGTGAACAGATATCACAATTGACTTTGGGGACTCCCGGATATCTAATGTATGGAATATTATCGAGTATCACTGGTGCTGTCATACTTTTAACATCGGAACTAAAAGATGGATTATTGAAACGACTGGAATCATCACAAATTACTCCTGGAGATATCATAATGGGACATATGATTTCCAATACCATAATAATTATGCTTCAATTTGTTATTGGAGTTGGGACGTTAAGCCTTTTTGGATTTAGACCGATTTTTCACGATATTGCATCAATGTTATTTGGAATTTTGATAACTGTATTACTCTTAGCGCTTTTCCAAAATGCGTTGGCTTTTGTATCTAGTACTATATTAAAAACACCTGAAGCAGCAGGAGGGGGAATTTGGTTATTATTGATTCCCATGATGATGTTTAGTGGAGCCTTTTTCCCTCTCGAATTAGTTGCTCCTGGGCTAATTCCCTATGTTGGATGGATTCCTACGCGAATTGTGGTATTAATATTTCAAGATTTAATGATAAATGGATTAGCATTTTGGCATCCATCCATACTCTTGAAATTTCTTTGGTTATCCTTGGAAGGATTAGCTCTATTCTTATTAGCAGTTATAATGTACCGAAAATTTGCCCAATCTTCTGGATAAGTAAAAAATTTTTAAGATTTATCCCTTTTTTTTCCTTTTTCTTATAAATAATTGCAACAAAGAAGATTTTCAATTTTTTAATTAATGAAGGAAAAAATTACAAATAATCCGTTTTTCGAAGAGATCCAAAGGTATATGTTAAACCTACAACCATAATTCCTAAAATACTTGATGATATAAGGAGATTTTTAATTCCTATTTTTCTTACTCTATGCTAGAATTGCACCCGCTACTATTGCAAATTGCATTGTTGCAGAAATTATTACCAATTCCATTTAATTTCCCTAACCTTAATATAGGTTGTATTTACTGCTTTTTTAGTTTGCTTAGTGTTATTTTTGATATTTCCGTTTGTAGTGCAGTAAATAAATTATCAATTTAGAATAATACAGGATTGTGGGAATGAGGATGATTGTCGCTACTACAAATAGAATCCAATTAATTTCTGGTAAAGAAAAGCTAACTACCGAGATAATCGCCCATGACAGCAAAAAACTCCCTGAAAATAATTTGAAATAGTATTTTATTCTGGGAATATCAAGGTATATCGTGCAATCTTGGTTGTAATTAATAATTTCATTGGTAATATACATCCGCGTTTGTGAATTTGTAGAAGTATAATCTTTAAAAAATTCATTTAATGAAATCGCAGTTTCTGGGGTGGTAGCATCATGTTCATAGAAAAATTTGATGATTCTTCTGATTTTATGGAAATTTAATATGTTCATGTTTGCATTTGCATTTGCAATTGCATTTGCATTTGCATTCCCATCCGCATTCATCATGGAATTTTTAATAGGTATAAATATATTTATTTTTTCCCAAAATTCCTTTTCATCTGCTAAAGAGAGATGTCTTTTCGCTAATCTTTTTTTATGAGAATTAATTATTCTATGAAAAAAATAATTATCCACTCCGGATCTTGCTTGTAATGGGTTAGTTACGTCTTGTTTGGCTTGTTCTTGCTCCATTTGACTCAGTTTTATTGTATTATTAGACATTTGCTCGGTTATCTTATCTACTATTGCAATTGGGATGATAATTATCAAAAATCCGATGACAACTGGAATCAAACCTAAAAGTATTAATTCTATCGGGGCATCATTTCGCAAAAATCCCTGTTCATCCGAATTTAAAAAAATTAAAATAATAAAAAAGATTAATCCGCTAACGAACAAGCAAAATCCAATAATTTCCAATTTGATTAAATTATTTTTGACATATTCTCTTATTTTTTCTTTTCCCGAAAGCATGTATTTCTCATGAATTCTCCAATTAAAAATAATTTAGGTACAGTGATTTTTGCATCTATCGCTGCAGAAAGTGAGATATCCAAAGATAGTGAAAATAAACTATCACATAGTATATTGGAATATAAAGTTCTATTTACTTCAATTTTCAATAAAATTCATTCATAAAATATATAGGGATCAAGTTTTACGTTTTCTTTTAAAATGCTTGATTCTTTTATCCATTCATGCTTGTTAATTAAAGTGAATCTTCCTATTCATCCAGAAATTCCAAATAAAACTAAATCAAAGGTCATTCCGATGAGAATTAAAGCAAAAATTAATAATAAAGAATGACAAGAAATGCTGAGAGAATTTCTACCTCTAAGTTGATGGAAGCTTTATAATATAAGGTCGCAATAAAAACCTGCTACATGTTCAAAAAAAGCATCTAAATGTTAAAAATTGGATGCTCTAGTTCGAAGATGAGCTATTATTGGCAGTTTTTATATTTTTTATCTACAAAATTTACGATATATTTTCAATTGAAATAACCTTAAATATCAATTTGAAATATTTTTTTATATGAAAACGATTAATCAAAATAAAATTTCTAAAAAATTTTTTATTTCTGAAATACTGGGTTTTGGATGTATAATTATTCTTATATGGATGGATGAAATTTTAGATATTCCTCATATTCTTTTTAACGCACCTGCAACCCCTTTAAATTTAAAAGAAGGTATAATTGAATCAATTGTCGTTATTATCTTGGGAATTATTACTCTTTTATATATTTATAGAATTCTAAAGAAGTTAAAATACATTTCGGGATTCTTGCATCTAAAGTTATATGAGATACAGAACTAATCCAAGTGAACTTGATATTAGAGCAGATACATTCTTTGTTGGTAATCCAGCCAGTCAATTTATAAGTGGTA
>JAUWPK010000025.1 GCA_030611625.1 Promethearchaeum sp.
ATAACATCTAATTGCTCTTCTTTTAGCAAAACGCCATCTTCTCTCAACTTGTTAAGAAGGCTTTCTTTTGACATCAAATGTAGTTATATCTAATAGATATTAAGATTTGGATAAAATTCTAATGGAATAAGCTATTCTTTGAATATTTTCTTCTTTTCATTATAGTAAAAACAGCAATAGCCGGTAAAATAAGAATAATACTTAAAGTGTCAACTGGATCAGTTTCTGGCCATTCTTCAGGTATATCATACTCTAGTCTTGTTCCATTCTCTGAAATAATAACAGAGCGGCTTTCCTCAAGCGAATAAATGTCACTTCCTGCACCATGTTGGCCAATTATCATCCCATCACTAAGTTCCAAACTACGATCGGCGAAAGATGCAACGTGTTGACTATGAGTGACAATCAAAAATGCAGTGTCGAGTTCTTTATGCAACTCCTTAAATAATTGCATTACTTGTTCTGTATTCTGTGCATCGATGTTTCCTGTTGGTTCATCAGCAAGAATTAAGGAAGGATTATTTGAAATAGCTCTGGCGATCGCTATCCTTTGTTGTTCTCCACCACTTAATCGATGGGGAAGATCATGCATTCGACTTGTCATACCCAGACGATCAAGTATTGTTCGCGCTCGTTTCCGAGCTTCACTGAACCCTACTCCAGAATATCTTAATGTACGAACTACATTATCAAATCCAGAAAGTTCAGGCATGAGATTACCTTCTTGGAAAATAAACCCTATTGTAGATCTTCGAATGGGAACTAACTCATTTTCAGACATTCGGGAGATATCTCTCCCAAAATACCGAATGGAACCTGCACTTGGTTTTTGCAATCCTCCGAGAGTTCGTAGAAGGGTTGATTTTCCAGCACCAGAGGTTCCAACAATTGCTACGAATTCACCTTTCTTCATCTCTAGATTCAAACCGCGTAAGGCTACCACATTATTTGCTCCTTCTAATCCTTCATAGATAGAATAGAGCCCTTGTGCTTTCACTAATATTTGATTTGTTTCTTTTATTTTATTAGTTTTATTAGTTTCATTGGTTTCTTTTGTTTCCATTGTCATTTAGACCACCTTTGTAGCAAGACTCAAATCTTGATTGGCTGCTGATTTTACAGATAAAAGTGTAGCCAGCATCATACCAATAAATGTCACCGCACTGATTATCACCAATTCAAGGCCAGGGATCACTACGGTACGATTAAGTGAGATCTGCCCTCCAACTATCATATTAATGAAGATAAACACACCATTAAAAAGATAACTGATGCCCACTCCTATGAAAATACCCCATATAGACGCAGTTAACATCATTAATGAGTTTTCTCCTAGAGCCATTTTATAGATATGGCTTTTTTTAGCCCCAATGGAGCGTAAAATCGCAAATTCATGTTTTCGTCTTTCCATTAAAATTGCTGAAAAGGAAAATGCACTAACAAGAACAGCCACTAAGCTGATGATAAAGTTCAAAGACAGTAAACCGGTAATTCCATATCCTTCTTTGGTTGTATTGATATCTTCCAGTTCTTCGTAATAGGAACGATGACTGCTGACTCCATCGATTTCTGTATTCAGCGTTAATTGAATTTGATCGATCTCCTCTGTTGTAATTGCAGCCTCTTTATCGGTGCGCACGAGATATTGGGTGCCATTAAGGGTATTATTTTCATATGTATTGGCATCCAATTGTAAACTTAGCGCTTGAATTTCTAGGAATAATTTTTGAGATATAAATGCAGAAAACATGGTCCCACCTGGTAATTGGTTAACAATTCCTAATATTTTGATATCTTCTAATTTTATTGTCTCTCCTGTAGAAGATTCTGAAATTGGGATACGTAGATCAATTACATCACCAACTTTAGCATCTAATACAAATAAAGAATCTTGAGAAACGAAGATCCCATTGGAGTTATCATATAAAGCTTGTAATGCATTTTGAGGGGTATATGTATTGAAAGTATCTGGTTGCCACATTGCTATGGGGGTGCCATTTTTCATATTATCGAGTTCTTTAAAATTTTCTATTGCAGTTAGTTGCATATAGAAACTTAAAGTCCGTAGATACATTTGGTTTATTGCCAATGAATCTTCGAATCCAGAAATATTATTAATGGTTTCATGGAAATCACCTTCATCTACAAAATTTATTTGCCAATCTGCTCCAATTTGCCATTGAATGTTCCGTTGTGCTTGTGTTTCTTCAGTATTTCCTTGAATTGTAGCTAAAGATGCAATGGATAATGTCATAATAATGATGACGGCTAACCGTTCGATATCTCCTCTACGTTTCAAACCGGATTTAATCACGTTTTTTACATCCCTAAACACAGGTAATCGCAAGAATATGGCTTCTAATTTGAGTGGAATCCACTTCACAACTCGTGATCCCACAGAGCTTCCTCCGATCCAAAAGATAAATGGCATAAACAAAAAGATCATAAACCTGGTAAAACCCGATATCTGAACTTGAATCTTCAACAAATCAATAATTACTAAAACTAACCCGGATAAACTTGCCACGAATAGAACAACATCTAATTTATTACGTTTGAAGAATTTTTCCTTCTTAACCTCTCTGCGTGAAACACCTTCTGTAACTTCTTGATCTATAAATGTTTTCCCTTTCTTGTATGTTACAATGATTAATATCAAGCTTACTAATCCAACTGGCAGTATAAAAGCCCACAGATCAAATCTAAAGAAATCAAGAAATCGATTAGTAGCTGTAAACTCTATCTCCATAAATCCACTAATTGAGCTTATAGACCACGCTGCAATTATACCTAATAAATAACCGATTACAGACCCAACAATTAGCAGTAACACGGTTTCTTTCTGTAATTCAGAGAAAATTTGTTTGGAGCTGGCACCTTGCACCTTTTTGATTGCAATCAACCTTCGTCGTTCTTCTAAGGACATTTCTAAACCGAAATTTAAAAGATACAGCGATAGTAGAATCACCGGAATTGCCAAAACTACGTAAAGGATTGTAATAAATATACTAAAGAATTGGAAACCCATAATTGGTCCTTCAATCATATTAAATCCTTGGATATCAAGATCATAATCACGTGTAATTTGATTAATAAATTGATTTAATTCATCATTGAAAGTGGTTGGGTCGCCCACATTAAATTGCGTGACATCAATCTTGACTGCGACATAAAAATTACCCGTAGCATGAAGACCCTCATTGAATTCTGTCATATTTTCGTCATTTAGTCTATCCAAAGACAAATAGATTTTCTGACCATCAACTGGACTACCTCCCACAATATCCATGGTAAATTCTTCATAAAGAATAGCCTTATAAGATCCACGAATTGTTAAATTAGGAAGAAAGCCAAAATTCATTTGATTCACTTCATCATTATAGATATTTTGAGTGAAATTAATCGAATGGATTGTGTCACCGATTTTGAAACCATAATGATTCATAAATTGTTCAGATATAATTACGTATTGTCCAGTTAAATCTGTTTCTCCTTTAAAATCCATAGACAGTAGTGTTTCCCCAATCGGGCCAGTAAAGTAATCATCATCTACAAAAATGGGATCAACTTCCATATATTCTTCAATTTCATCTGTGGCTTTTGGGATAAGATACGTATCCAACCAGTTATTACGAAGATTACTATATTCTGATGCCATAATTGTTGTATCAGTCACCCGCGAATCCGCCGAAATGTTATTGGAAAGTTTACTTAACTCGGAATAGGTTTCATTTCCTATGATATCAAAGCGAACTTCATAAGGGTAATTTTCCACTATTCCATCATAATTATTCTGTTTTAATTCAGCATTATATAAAAAAATCCCTGATAATAGTGTAACTGACAGCACGATTCCTGAAAGCATTGCCATAGATCTGCGCTTATTTCGGAAAATCGCATAAAATGTATTTGGAATCGTTTCTAACGGAATTCGTTTGTAAAATTCAATTTTTCCTTTGGTCTTATTTTTATTTGAATTGTTGTTATTATTGTTATCGTTGTTGTTGTTTTTCATCTTAAATTTCACCAAACTAAATAGAAGTTATTTCCTCCACTTCCTTTTTCACTTTTCCATTGCGTAATATAAAGACTTGATCCGATGCATGGGCTAAACTAACATCATGGGTAACCATTAAAATCGACTTCCCCATATTTGACAATTCTTTAAACAATGCAATAATTTCTAATCCAGTGCTGGTATCTAAATTTCCGGTGGGTTCATCAGCAAATAATATAACAGGATCATTTGCTAAAGCGCGCGCAATTGCAACTCTTTGTTGTTGTCCTCCAGATAGTCCATCAGGAAAATGATCATACCGATCTTCAAGCCCAACTAATTTTAATAGTTCATTTGCACGAGTTTCTGCTTCTTTATCGTAGATGCCAGCTAAATTAAGAGGGATAATAATATTTTCCAAAGCAGTTAGATTATCAATCAACCCAAAGGATTGGAACACCCAACCTATATTTTTAGATCGCATCTCAGTTAGATCATTATCATCCATATCTCCCAGTCTTTTGTTTTTGATTTCTACAGTACCTTTGGTGCTTTCAAGCAAGCCACCCACGATGTTAAGCAATGTGGATTTACCACATCCCGAAGGCCCCATAAGTGCAAAGAAGTCACCCGGTTTCATCTGAAAATCGATGCCTTTTAGAACATAAACTTCATTTCTTTTGCCTTCATTGAATTTTTTCTCTAAATCTTTAATCTGCAAGACGTTTTCTGTATGTGTTAATGCGTTTTCCATTCTACATCGACCTTTTATTAAATCGAAATATACTAAACATGTTTGTTATTAACTCCAAATCAATATTTTTTTAAAATTTAAAAAACTAAAGAATATTTCTACATGTGAAAAAGTGGGGACGAATAAGAGTACAATATAGACCAATTCTTAGCGTTTTTTTTAGCAAATAGAGATAAACAGTAATGAAAAAAGAATATAACGATTTTCAAAAATAATTCAAAACCAGAGGTTCACGGGACATTAATATATTCTTCATGTAATCTTTATATATTTTTTTCTTCTAATTCAAATCCAGTTTTCTAATAGAACCAAAGGCATACGTTAATACTACAACTAATATACCTAAAATGCCAGATGATAAAAAGAGATACTTAATTCCAATTAATTCTGCTAAGGGTCCTGAAAGTAGGATGCCTATTGGTGATGCTATTGATGACATTAATCCTAATATCGAAGAAACTCTTCCCATTGCTTCAGGAGGGATCGCCAATTGAATAATTGTCATCATCATAGCGTTTAAAATTGGAACTCCTAAAAATCCAATAAAACTTCCAATTACCATTACCCAAAAATATTGATATGGGGCAATTCCAATTATTATAATTCCAATAAATAAGAAAAGAATACCTAAAAGAAATATTTGAGATTTATTTTTCCAATTTTTCTTAATTGATGTTAGAATTGCACCAGCTACAATAGCAAGTTGCATTGCTGCAGAAACTATTGCCAAATCCATTTCAGTTCCTAAATGGTCAACTAAAATAAATAGGACAAATAGAGTATTTATAGGCATAAGTAAAAAGTTTGCTAGCATTGCCAAACCAATAGTGGCAGACAATCCTTTTGAATCGCGAATATATTTCAAGCCTTCCTTAAATTGTTCTTTAAAACTTTGTTCTGATTGTTCCTTTTTAGAAATATGGTTAGTTTTAGGAATTTTAACCAATAATAGAAATATTACTGCAATGATGAACGTAATCACATCAATCCATAATATAATCTGAATAGTCCATATTGAGAGTACTAAAGCACCTAAAAGAGGCCCAATCATATACACAAGAGCCGTCATAAGTTGGTTGAATCCATTTACTCTGGAAAGTTTATCTTTTGGAACCATCAAAGAAATAACTGTCACGAAACTTGGTCGATGAAAAGCTTGAAAAATTGCTCTAATAAAATTTAATCCTAAAATAAACCAAATATTCGGTGCTTCAAAATAAAATATAACAATTAAAGAAACTGTGGCAATAGCTTGTAAAGAATCTGTAATCACCAAAACCTTCTTCTTATCCCAGCGATCTACTAATACTCCTGCAATTGGGCCTACTAATATTACAGGAATATACACTAAAAACATTGAAAGAGACATAATAATAGCACTTTTTGTTTCAATAGCAAGCCAAACAACTAGTGCAAATTGAACTATTTCTGAACCTAAAAGTGAGACTAACTGCCCAAACCATAAAGATTTAAACATTTTAAAATTTTGGTCTGGATTTTCAGTCTCAGATTGTATTTCTGTTAAATCTTTCTCGTTTGATACCATTTTTATCATCACATTTCAAACATTTCAAAATGCTTTTAAAATACCTCATAAATAATGATTTGTTTGACTTACAAATAATTTAATCAAAAATAAATAAATTTTTTCACTAAATCAACTTTTCTTGGATTTTAAATGTTCTTTCACAAAATTTTCTGGTGTTATAATTTTAAATTTACTTACCCAATTAAAATGTTGGATATTATATGTAATTAATTTCTCAATTACATCTTCACATTCGGTCGCAATAAGATAATCTCTAAAATGATGCCTAAAGGGTAATTCTCTTCGATTATTGTATGCATTTTCTATGATTTCCAAAGGTTTAAAATTTCCCCATTTAATCATTTTACATCCGAATTTATCCAAATCTTCTTTAAATTTCCCCCAACCTAAGTTTTTGGTTCTATAAAAATATCCAACTTCCAGTTGAACAATTGTAGGAAGATATATCTCGAAATTTGTAGAATATAAAGTTAAATAATTGATGAAATCATAGTTTCGAAAAACATTCGAATCCAAAGCGATTTTTGAAAATACCATATTTAATCACCTATTCCTCTAATCCTGTGCTCCACTCATTTAAAAGGAAATCATCGATTGTTTGAGAACCTTTTTGCAATATTTTTTGATTTTTTTCGCGTTCAGGGTATTTTTTCCAGATCTTTTGAGTTGCTTCTTCTAATATTTTAGAAACATCAATATTACCATTTTTAGTATTGATTTTGTCTGGATTTTTATTTTGAATCATACTTTTTTCTAAACTTGTTATTGCTTTTTCAATTACGGCACTTTGGGGTATGTCCAGTAGAGCTGATAACTTTTTAATTTTTTTACGGAGTTTTTGATCCACTGCTACAGTTGTTTTTGATGCCATAATAATATATAATAAATAATAATATAAAATTATAATTATATATGCCTTTTTAAATTTAATTTGTTAATCAATAATTCGATGGAACACCATCTCAAGGATTCCTTTTGATTTCTTGGGGCCTATGACAAATTGCGTAGGTTTTTCTTTTAAAACTGGATATTGGACATAGATATCAATAGGAAACTTGTGTTTTTTGGCTTTTTCTAAAAATTCCTTCAGCTATACTTAATGGATTATAAAACTGATAATAAGAAAAAAAGCTTTATAATGTAGTTTGATTAAATATTGAATGACACTACAAAACTAGAGGGTAAACTGATTTTCTGACCATACTCTAACAAAAGCCGGTTTTCTTTCAAATCCATTTAAAATAAAACTTTTCTTAAAAATCAAATATCTTCAAAAATGTCAAAAATATTAATAAAAATAGCCTTGATAAAAATGATAAAGAATAAAATAAAACCCATTTTCTTGCTGGCGACAATTTCCTTTTTCTTAATTGCTGCTAATTTTGCAGGAAATAATTATATAAAAAATCAATTCGATAATAATAGCAATTCATCCGTTTTTAATTATCCCTCTATCGCGGAAAACCATGATCCGATCTTAATAGACGGTAATGCTGATTTGGCAAGCTTTATAGGTATTGAGGGATTAAGTGGGGATGGAACGTACGCTTCCCCTTATATTATTGAAGCTTTCACTATTAATGCCAGCACTGCTAATGGTATCGAAATTAGAAACACGGATACTTACCTTATCATCCGAGATTGTATGGTTGAAAGCGGGAATTCTACCGGATATGTTGGAATTTACTTGTATAATACTGCAAACGTAAATATCAGCAACAATGAGCTAATCGATAATGTTTCTGGAATCTATCTGGCTGATTCGAGCAACAACACCCTTTCTGGGAATAATGTAAGCTATAACAATGAAGGAGGAATCTATCTGGCTGATTCGAGCAACAATACTCTATCTGGGAATAATGTAAGCTATAACAATTTTTGTGGAATCTATCTGTGGTATTCGAGCAACAACACTCTTTCCGAGAATATTGCAAGTTATAACAAAGATAACGGAATTCTTCTGTGGTATTCGAGCAATAGCACTCTTTCCGGGAATACAGCAAATTATAACGCTTGGATTGGAATCCATCTGGAGTATACGAGCAACAATACTCTTTCTGGGAATAATGCAGATTTTAATACTTGGTGTGGAATCCATCTAAATTCTTCGAGCAACAACACTCTTTTCGGGAATTATCTCGGTTTTAACTCTTGGGGTGGAATCAATTTGGAGTATTCGAGTAACAACACTCTTTTCGGGAACTTTGCAAATAAAAATTATAAAGGAATTGTTTTATGGCATTTAAGCAAGAACAACACTATTTCCGGGAATAATGCCAGTTATAACACTTGGGGTGGGATTCTTCTGTGGGATATGAGCAACAACAACACTATTTCAGGGAATTATGTAAATTATAACCCAGGGTGTGGAATCCAACTGAATTCTTCGAGCAACAACACTATTTCCAATAATAATGCAAATTATAATGAAAAAGGAATCCATCTGGAGTATTCATGTAACAATAACACTCTTTCCGGAAATAATGCCAGTTATAACACTTGGAGTGGAATCTATCTGGAGTATTCGAGCAACAATACTCTTTCCGGGAATACTGTAAATTATAACACTTGGTTGGGAATCTATCTGGCTGGTTCTATCAATAATACTCTTTTCGGTAATAACGTTTATTATAACACTTGGATTGGAATCTCTCTGGATAGTTCAATTAAGAATACTCTTTTCGGTAATAACGCAAGCTATAACATTGACAGAGGAATCAACCTGTCTTTTTCTAGCAACAACACTCTTTCAGAAAATAATGCCAATTATAACTCATGGTGTGGGATCATTCTGTCTTACTCTAGCAATAGTATTCTTTTCGGGAATAATGCAAGTTATAACAATGACGAAGGAATCCACCTGTCTGATTCTAACAATAACACTCTATTAGAAAATAATGTCAATAACAATGTTGATGGAATCTATCTGAAGAATTCAAGCACCAACACTCTTTCCAAGAATAATATCAATAACAATTTTTATGGAATCACTCTATCATCATCGAGCAATAACAATGTAATTTATTTTAATGAAATATATGGAAATTCGCATGATCAAGCTTCTGAAGATAATGATTGCACCGATAATCAATGGGATAATGGCACAATAGGGAATTATTGGGGTAATGATTATATCATCAATTATCCGGATGCCACAAATGACGGAACCGTCTGGAACATTCCTTATAAGATTGACAATTATAGTGAAGGAATTGATAATTTTCCGTTGGTAAATTCAAATTTTCCTGAATTTGAAGCCCCTCAATTTACAGACGTTCCTGTGGATTTCAGTAATGATGAAGGATACTCTGGATTAAGTATATCGTGGACTATAATAGATACTCATCCAGCCACCTATACAATTGAATTAGATGGAATCGAAGTTGTATCGGCAACAGCATGGACTAGCGGAACTGCAATCTCGTATAATATTCCTGATGGATTGTTAGAAGGCACCTACATTATTACAATTATTGTATCCGATGAAAGCGGAATTACAACTCAAGATACAGTAATATTTACAGTAAATAGTATTGACTCGACTGATGATACAAAGCCAGGAATTCCGGGATTTCCGCTTGCAAATTTATTATTTTTCATTTCTGTTGGTGTGTATATACTGAGAAGAAAAATAAATCAGCGAAGAGTTAGAAAATGATTCGCTAACTTAAGAACTTACATTAATTTTTTTTTCTTATTCATCATGAAGCGGGTTTAATATGAATCTAATTTAAATTTAAATTTAAATTTAAATTTTAAATGTAATTTGTTAATCAATAATTCGATGGAGCACCATCTCAAGGATTCCATTTGATTTCCTGGTGCCTATGACAAATTGCGTGGGTTTTCCTTTTAAAACTGGATATTGGACATAGATATCGATAGGAAACTTGTGATTTTTGGCTTTTTCCAGATTTCCTTCACTTGGAATCAAATTTCTTTCAGTAAGTTTGAGATAATATACGCTCGTACTACTATTACACTTAGGACATCCAGGAAAAAATTCAGAACTAATAAAAATGACGGGATCCTCGAATTTGGGCATATTTATAGTAAAAAACTCGCGCAACTCTCCCATTGCAATTATTTCCATAGGAGATGATAAATTAAATTAGAAATTTTAACTTGCTCTTTTTGCTTCAGAAAAAGTTGAAGCTCGATTGTAATTAATTTTTTCTAAGTAGATTCTAATAATACATATTATCCCCCAAATTATGTCAACATAATTAAAAGATCAATATACTTCCAAAGATTAACATGGTCAAATCCTAGGAATGATCAAAAAGGATTTAAATTTGAATTTATATATAATTTCTAAAGGTCTAAAAGATATGTCACAAAAAATAAAAGAGAATTTCATAAAGATGATTCATGAACTCCCCGATAATGTTACAATTGATGAAATTGTATATCATACTTATATAAAATCCCAAGTTATGAAAGGAAAACAACAGCTTCAAGAAGGAAAGGGAATACCACATTCAGAGATTGAGGCAGAAATTGAACAATGGTTAAAATAACTGGTCCCCCTTATCTCGAAATAATTTAAAAAGAATTTTCGATTATATCTCAGAAGATTCCCCTGAAATTGCAAAAAACCACTCGCAACTTGTTTAACAAGTAAAAATTTTAGCAAAGTTTCCTCTTTCTGGAAAGAAAGTTTATGAATTGATGTTTACTGAAAACCGAGAATTAATTTACAAGAGTTATTGAATTATATATTGTGTAGATGAGGATGTTGTTCAAATAATCACGATAATCCATTCCAAGCAAGATTTCTTTTCTGCATATAATAATTAAGTCTAATTGTATTTCTTGATTTAATTTCAAAACCCTATGGAACAATCCTCCATATTCATTTATATATCATTTTGTTTTCTATTTATTTATGAACTCAGAAGATTTGCAACATCCCGAGTTGATCTTAAATCAATATCGTGTTAATCTTTTAAATAAATTAAAATTGACAGCGAACATGATAATTTGTCGAGAAATGCTGTGGGTAATATATATTGTATTCCAGATAATCAGTTTACATCTGAAATTTGAATCGGTCTTTGAAATTTTTATCAGCATATTATACGGATTAATTATACTTGTAATATCTTATATTAACATACCTCGATTACTAAATTGTAAAAGGGCTTTAAATAATATTTCGATTTTGAAAGAGCGACCATTATACTTATCTAAGATAACCGAAATAATTTTTCTTCTATATAGGCATTTGCATAAAGAAAAAAAGCAAATCAAAGATCTCCATATCAGACAAGAGAATTCATTGTTTATAAAATATTTTGAAGAGAAAATCAAACAAGAAAAACAGTTAACCATGATATGGGCGATGATATTTGTATCGAACTTAATAATATTTGATTTTAATGATTTTATTATTATAGATTTACTCCCTATTGCTTTTTTAGGTTTACTGATCTTGGCTCACTTAAAAATCAATAAATATTCAAAATCATGGTCGGATAGTTATTCTAATTTATCCCATTGGAATGAATTCTTCTCTAATTATGAAATCATTCCAAAAAATAAAGAATTTACTTTACTCGAAAGGGATTTCCAACAATTTGAAATTAAAAATCCTAATCAAAGAACAAAATGTCCTGTATGTAATATGTATAATGACTCTAACTCAAATTACTGTGATAGTTGTGGAAATGAGTTGAAATATAGGGGGAATAAAAATTGAAACATATTTTAGAAAAATTTCACCAATCTCCCCGAAGAAATAAATATGAAATTTGGACAGAGATTTTAGATTTATGCACCGCTGATAGTGTCCATCTTACTTATATTATACGAGAATTAAGATTACAAACAGGTAAATGTAAAGAATACCTAAAATTTCTTTTAGAAAGAGATTTACTGAGCGTGATCGATACTGAACAAGATGGAATTATATATCGAACAACAGAAAAGGGCAGAGAGTGTGTAAAACAGTTTTTAGAAGACATAAACAAATTTTTCATGTGATTTTTTTATAAAAATTTCTTAATCTTTATGATTATAAATTATAAAATCGTTCCTATTCATTTTTTAGTTTTGTTTTAAGTAATTCTGTCAAATCATTTAGGTCATAGCAATTTACATTTCGTGTTTCATTAGCTTCATTCCTAAATTGGGAAATTTTTTTTTCAAAAGATAGAGCAAATATATAATAGGAGTATTTTTTTTTAATTTTTTTCCTCCTAAAAGTGATATTATCTTCTAATTCAATCAACTTGACCATTAAGGTATTAGGATTTACATTATCACTCCATTTACATTCTCCAATTATCGCAAAATCATCATTATCATTAAAACCATATATATCAATTTCACGTTCAATTCCACTTATTTTACCCCACCAATATCCCAGATTATCTATTTCAATGAGATCTTCAATTAATTCTTGTGATACTTTTTCAAAAACCATGCCTAAATAATGGGAATATCCGCTCTTAATGAAATCGGTGGTTAATTTTTTTCTGAAAAATTTACTGCGATGAGCATCAATAAAATGATAATAAAAGATTAAAAATTGCTCTTTCAAAAAATATTTACCATTTTTTAAATTCGGGGCATGTGTTGTATCAGATGTTCTTACTTCATCCGTAATTGGATATCTTTTTTCAATTAATTCAGAATCACATAATTTATTTAAATAATTCGATAAGCTTGTCGTTTTCATCTGACAAAAGTTTGCAATTTTTGTTACGGTAAAAAAAGATTTGTAATTATTATCTTTATAATTATTATCTTTATAATTATTATTTTTATAATAATTATACTCGGTTTAAAAGTAAGTAATGAGATTTAAATTTAAAATATTTAACCAAATTATATTTCTTCCTCTCACTTTCCATTTGAATTTGATGATTCTAATAGCCATTTTTGCAGAGATTTAATTTGAATTTTAATATCATGCTCATAAATTGAATCTTGATGATAAAATTGCGTAATTATCGTTCCAAAATTGAGGGAAAGACCAGTTAGGGTATTAATCTCTCTAATTCCTTTTACTAAAGACGAAATTTCTCTATTTCTCGTTTCGGGTTCGGAAATGTCTACAGATACTTGGATCAGCTCTTTTACATCATCACGATCTCGCACTATAAAATCAATTTCTTCCCTTTTTGATGATCTCCAATACCCAATTGTTCTGAAGGGATTTTGAATAATTTGTCGCTGTAATTGTAGAAAAACTAAATTTTCATATCGAATAGAGGTGTCTCCACGTGAAATAATAGAAAAAAGTCCAAGATCATGCAAATATATCTTAGGCTTTGAATTCATTTCCCTTCTATATGACAAATCATATCTATATACCAAATAAAAAATCCCAGTTTCCTGTAAAATATTCAACAATTGATAAAGCATATCCGTTGTAGTCTTTATTCTTTGAGAAGTAAAATCTTTATAAATCTTATTAATACTGATGGATTTTCCGTTGTTTTTAATCAGAGTTTTAAGAAAATGCTTAACCAAAAAACCATTTTTTAGTTTATAGCGTTCCATTAAATCCCGATATATTATTGCATCATAATAATCCGCTAAGATTTTTTGTTTTTTATAGATTTCGGATTCTAATACTACTTCAGGATACCCCCCATATTCAAGATATTCCTCAAAAAGTGCCTGAAAACGAGAGGATTCTTTTGTATTCATTGCTGTATCTGGTTTAAATCCTCGAAATCGCAAAAATTCATCAAAAGAAAGGCTATAAAAGAAATATGAAGTGCTTCTCCCTCTAAATGCGGTTGCAATCTCGGAGCTTAGCAATTTTGATGATGATCCTGTAATATATATCGGAAAATTATATTTCATAAGACTCAATATTGCTTTTTCCCAATTTTCTATCGACTGCGGTTCATCAATGAAAATGAAAAGTGGCTCATCCAGTTCTTTAGTGAAAAGACTCCAATAAATTTCCAAAAGATTGGGAATATCTTTAACGGATATCTCAGAGAAAGCAATATCCTCGAAATTTATATAGATAATTTGAGACTTCCGTATTTTTTTTTTTTTTATCAACTCTTGCATTCTTTGGAATAATAGATATGTTTTACCGATTCTTCGCGCTCCGATAATAATTTGAGGTCTTTTATCATCTCGAAACTCAAAATTTCTCGCAATTACGTGAGGAAGTGGCATTTCATAAAAATCTAAAAAATACCGCTTAATTGCATTTATATCCATAATATATATATAAAAAATCAATCTAAAAAATCTACCTTTTCTAAAAGGTAATTTTTGGAATAATTTACCTTTTTAAAAATGATTATTTTGAGAAAAAAAAAATCTTGTTTCATTTTCATAAATTAAGAGCCATCAATTGATAAGGAATAGATTCGAGATCACTTCAAGTTCTAACCAAAAGAATGTAATTATATACTTTTACAAAATTTCGAGTATTAGTAATATCTAATTCTATTCTTTTCCAGAATTACCAGAGTCTCCAGAGGCTCCATCTTTAAAAAAATCGGAAAAATAGACGGAAATCCCGAAATACTGTCACTTTTGATTTGAACGGAAACAGAGATAATTTCGACTTCATGATTTGAGATTTTTTAAACCTAATATTTTATTCCTTAAAAACATTGTATTATATATGACAAGAAAAAATGCCGAATATTGGTTAGACGAAGCAGAGAATGATTATGAAATGGCAGAAATCTTGTTAAAGGCATCAAAATTTAATGGGGCTGTTTTCCATTTTGTTCAATCTGCTGAAAAAGGAATCAAAGCACTTTTACATTATCTTAATGCTCAACCATGGGGGCATTCTATCCATGATTTATTATGTGACTATGAAAAAATGGGTTTTTCAGTCAATGATGAAATTAAAAAGGTTGCAAAAGATTTAGATGTTCATTATATTTCATCTCGTTATCCTAATTCACTTATAGAAAAATCCCCAAAGGAGTTATATGATTTAGATATAGTCAAATTTATTGAAAAACAAACTAAAATTATTTTAAAATTTGTTGAAAAAAGAAAAGAAGAGATGTTCAAAAATGTCAAAACATAGGGAATATACAGATTTATTTAAGGATATGATTGAAAAAATTCAAGAAAAGATTG
>JAUWPK010000155.1 GCA_030611625.1 Promethearchaeum sp.
AGTTAATTTAATAAATTGTAATCTTCACAAGTATAATCTTTTTTTATTTTAACATCCCCTTCAATAAAATGGGTAGCAAATTGCCCACAGTTAGAACCAATTTCATTTTCTTCCCAATTTCCAATGCTGATCATAGTCTCATATCCTAACTCCTCAAACTCGCGCTTTAAAATAAAATCTTTCATATTTTCTTTTGTTATTCCAGAATTAAGTTTATGTTTTAAAACATTTGAAGTTGGATTAAGGGGAGTTAATTTGATGAAATATTTTTTAGGATCAAAGAATTCTGCAATGATTTTTGGTTCTATAATTGAGTCACTAGCGACAGCAAAATTTAATGTGATTTTACGATCTCCAGGTTGATACCATTTATTTCCAAATTCTGCGATTTCTTGAAATGACCAAATTTTTCCCGGGATCCATTTATGCCTAAAATCTGGATCAGTTGAATGAATTGAAAACTGCAATTGAAATTGACCTTTTGGATAAAAGTCGTTCTTAATCAAAATTAGATCGTTCAGGAATTTCTTTGAACTATTGGGTGCAACTGTACTCATACAGGGCATTAATCCAGGAGCATCATAAATTTTAGGGAGTTCACGTAGTAATTCAAGCACATGTTCATTTAATGTCGGCTCTCCCATGCGTGCAAATTGAATTTTAAATTTTGACATCGTGATTTTTTTATCAGGAAAACGTGGGGAGATCATATGATCGATTTGAGCCAACATTCCTTCTTTTGAAATGCGTCCAAAAAAATATTCGCCAGCATCGCACATCAAACAACCTAAGGGGCAACCGTATAAAGTGGATAAAATCAAAACCCATTTTTGCTCTCGGGTAACTGGAGGTTGCACACTCTCAACAAATTCAATGATCTTCCCATCATATCTTGCAATATAAAGAATTGCTAACTCTTCTTTCCCATATTTACCTAAAATTTCCATTTTTAAACAAAAATCCTAATAAATTTATGATTCCAAACCTATTAAGTAAAAAAAGTTATAAAAAGCTTATTTTTCACTTAAGATTTAATGGGTATTTTGATAAAGGTAAAGAAAAAAACTTGCTCTAACCCAAATGATTAGAGCTGAGAAATATCAAATTTTCATTTCTTTTTTATTCTAAAAAACATTGAACTCACAAGAGATAATCCTACTCCAATACCTGCTCCAATGAGATATGGTATATAATTAAAATTCAATATTGAACTATTTGAAAATTCAACAAAAACTGAAGTTTGAACCCGATTACCAGATTCATCGATTGCAATTGCCGTAATATTATGAATACCATTTACATGCTTACTTGAATCCAAACTATATACTGCTTCAGGATATGGATAATATGAAGGCATATTAGTTTCATTCAATAATTTCCCATCTAAAAGAATTTGGATCTTATCAAGAGCCTGATCATCATCTCCTTTTGCTGTTATATTTATTGTATTACTAATATTAAGATGAGGCGTTGGATTGGTAATAGTTATTGTTGGCGGAATTTGATCTGGTGGAGCTTTACCATTTTCATTAATCGTTATAACAGAAGGTACCATTTGTGCAACAATATTACTTTCGGTTTTTGCCATGAATGTTATCCTATAGTCACCCTCCGGTTCACCAAAATAATTTTTTAATCCATCAAGATTAAGTAAAGCGGAGTAATTATATGATCCCGCTTCTACTGTACTTAGTGTAAAATTAATATCAAAGAAACTATCTGCGTAGAATTGTTCAGGGAAGTATAGTATTTCTGGATCATATGGATCATCGGGATCTATTATTGGAATGGGAGGTGTCCACTCAGGAGGGGTTATTATTGCCCGAACATATTTTATATTTGTGTCATTATTTTTAATCATAATTGTGACTGGAAGAGTTCTAAGATTTGTCGTTACAAATTGTCGTATAGGGCACATTTCGATAGTGAGCCAAGGTGCAAGCAATAACGGGGGATTAATATGCGAGTTTAGAGCATCGTTTCCATCTCCCCCATTGGGCAAATATCCAAGAATATTCGTTTCATGCCCAAACTCATCATGATTATCGTCTATCCAGGGTTTTTGGGAAGAAAATAAACCAGCAGCAACAACATTTGCTCTTGCATTTTCAAATGCTTCTCCAATTGAATATCCTACAGAAATTGAAGACCAAAATGCCTCGGTAAAAACTGCTGTTGTTCGATCAGCAGTTGGGTAAGAACTATGTTCACTATCCGTAGCACAAACAACAATTCGATTGTCTTTACTCACAGGGTTTATAAAGCTTCCAGCACGACAAGCTTCATAGACTATTACAGACCGGGTCATTCCTGTTGCAGCTTCAAGATTATCAAGATATGTATTCAGGGAAGAATCACCTAAATTTGGCCCCGGAAGGCTCATCCTGTTTGTTCCGCCATGATCGAAAAGAAAAATTCCCAATCCAAGAGAAGAACTCACTTTATCAGCAGCCCATGTTTCTATCGCATATTGAATATTTGTTTTTTCTGATGTAGCTGTTGCTCTACTAGGGAGAGAACCGTCCCAGTCTTCTGCCAAATAATAAATCTTACTTTCTGCATATCCCAAACCTCTTAGGATATCATATACCTCATCGCATCCATTTTCTATACTATAATACAATGAATGATCAGATTCCCTATCACCCGCAACTATTATCCATGCATTTATATTAGCATTAACAGCCGCTTTGGGCAAAGAATCCACGTTTATATAAGTTCCCACATTATTCAAAGAATTAACGTTGAATACACTTACAGAATTTATCAAAAAAACCATTAGTAGAAGTGTTATGAAAACTTTAGAATTAATCTTTCTCATATTAATTTAACATTGGTTCAATGTTAAATCTACATATTAATAAATGTGTTACAAATAATCCATAAGTTTTACATTTTTTATTCTTGATTCGATGCACTCTTTCCAATACATTGATAATTTTCATTCATTTTTTTTTCGAAAAAATGGATTTCGAGTGATTTTCATAGCAGATTTAACACCATCCCCCATGGAAATAGAGATTTGCCGATAATGTTTATTTTTTACATCTCCAATAAAATATAAATGGGATAAATTTATGGAGTTTCTATAGATTTTATATAATTCATCAGAAAGAAAAGTTATATTTGGAGATCTACCAACAGTAACAAAAATCAAATCATAATATCGGGTTTCTTCTTTAGATTCTCTAATTGCTTTCAGCTTAATTTTATTATTATCTTCTATAAGTGACTTTAGTTTAATTTTTTTTATAATATTGATATTAGAATTATCTTGCGCGCGTTTTTGAAGCAAAGGTAGACATTTTGTTTCTTCGGAACGTTGTAATATATCAATTTTAACTGGAAACTTAGCTAAATTTAAAGCGTAATCATATGCAGCATCCCCAGACCCAACAATTGCGATAGATTTTATTGTATTTTGATAAGAAAAATTAAATATATCATAGTTCAGGAGGTTTTTTTCCAATAATTCGGTTTCTCCAAGTAAATTGAGTTTTTTTGGAATGGTACCTGAAGCAATAATTAAAAATTTTGAGTAATATTCTCCATTTTCACACTTTATATGAAACATTTCATCGCCATTCTCTTTACTGATATTTTGAATATTATCTTTTGTAAATTGAATTGATAAATTCTCGAAATGCTGTTTTAATAAAGATACGAAAGTTTGTCCAGAGACTCCATTAGGAAAACCCAATAGATTCTCTATATTATTTGCGTTATTTGCAATTCCTCCAAATTTTTTACATATTATTTTAAAATCTATGTTTGATCTTTTCAATTGTATTGCACAGGCGATACCTGCTGGCCCACATCCAATAATAATTACAGAATAATAATTTTGATTTGATTTTAACATCCTAATCACCATTGACAATTTTAGCTTCTAAACACTCTGCAAACCCATGTGCTAACGAAAACATTGTTCCTTTATGTAATATTTCGGTATAAGTTGCAGTTCCATCAATAATATAGAAAACTTCAAAATTTCTCATGAAAGCTTCACGAGCTGTGGATTCACAACATAAATGCGACATCACACCGGTAATTAATACTTGTTTAATTGCTTTTTTTCTGAGTAACTCTTCTAATTTTGTGTTGATAAAGGCGCTGTATTTATTTTTAATTAAAATTTCACTGGATCCTATATGTAAATCTGTAGATATTGATGATAATGGATCATCTAAGGATATTGGAGATTTCCACCACTTTAACATTAGATCTTTTTCATCCTCACTGTTAATATGACGCGTAAAGAAAATCGGACGATTGTGATTCTCAAAATATTTAATAAGAGAATTGATGATCGGAATAATAACTTTGCTAGATGGTATATAAGCATGGGAAGAAGGAGATAAAAAAACATTCTGCATGTCTAATACGAGTAACGCAGAATTTTCTATTTCAAAATGAAATTTCTCATAATCTCGAATTTTGTTTAATTCATTTTTCCATTCTTTATTTTTTTCTAGAAGATTCTCAATTGTTAGATATTCTTCTTTTATCATTAATATGAATAATTCAATTGTTTTTAATTATTTTTTCAAGACTATAATTTATCTAACTTTTGAAGTTTCATTAAAACAGGCATTTTAGCTTTTACTTTTACCTTTTTCTGTTGATAGGCTTTCATCCCAGTGATTTCTTTCCTAGTTATTGCTAAAAATGTATCAGAATCCATCTCATATCTTATTTCAGGATTGGAAACTTCTCCTTTTTCTAATTCTTCGGGAATCCCATTCGTCAATTTAATATTCCAATGTTCATCCTTGTCTGGAAAATAATATTGCATTGTTTTATTCCAATTTTTAAACGATGACTTGATTTTCTCATTTAGAAATTTCTGCCGCATGATGTTTAATGCATCAATAATCTCTTCTGTTGTTGACATGTTTAATTTTCTCCTTTTAATTATCCATGGGTAAATCTAACCCCTGTTCCTCCCTTCGGATCACCAAATATAATTGCGTCTGCAGAGCAGATATTCCAACAAGCACCACATTCAACACAATCTTTTAAGTTTGTGGGACGATATATTTTCCCATCAGCTTTCCATACATCTCGAGTACAAAATTTAGCACATTGACCGCAACCAGTACATTTTTCTTCAATAACTTTGATAAACTCGCCTCGTTCTCCTGAATAATAATCAACTTTCATTTCAAATTCCATTTTTATGACCCTCCTTCAGCGCGCAATTTACGATATATCTCTTCAAATTCAGAACCTATTTGCCTATATGGCTGAATGAATTCTAGAAAATCTAAAGCTTCTTGTACTTTTTCAATATCGCCATTTTCTGCGCCTTCCAACCATTTAGTATGCACTGCATTAGTAATAAAACCGCCTCCTAAGACAACAGATTGCATTATGTTTGAAATTTCTTCTTCGGACTTTTTTAGAATAGATTCTTTATTGATTTTACCCACATGCATAAAACCTTGTAAGAAAAGGTCTTCCTCAATCATATCCTCGTACATACTTGACATGCTCTCTTTAGAAAAATTATTCTTCTGGATAGCTTCCGCTGCTGTTTTTGCTGCAAATATTCCAGTTGCAAAAGCAGGAGACATTCCTTCGCCTAAGAAAGGAATGACAAATCCTCCAGCCTCACCCGTAAGAATAAGACCATTTTTAACTTTTTGAGAAATTTTTTCATCATATTCCAAATGAAGCCCCCAAGAGACAATTTTTCCTCCTTCTAACTTCCGTTTTACTATCGGTAAATTAAGGAAATTTTGCATATATTGGTTTACATTCGAAATCTTATCATTGAAAAGATCTTTTGTCATATAACCTCCAGTTCCAATCGTTACGGTATCTTTCTTAGGAAAAATCCACGGCCAAGTTTTATATTGTATTTCCGGAGCAAGATAGTACTCAATACAATAACCTCCTTGTTCGTCTGAAAACCTTTCATTAATTACTTCTTCACCTAATTCTACAGCAACGGTAACATATAGTATCATGTTATTTCCACTGCGTTTTGGGATTAAACCTGCATTCCTTCCAACAATAGAATTAACCCCTGCTGCATCAATTAACACTTTACAACGAAATTTCTCTCCAGAATCTGTGATAACTCCGCATACGTAATCATTTTCTTCAATGATATCAGTTACCGTAGTAGAAAGTTTTACTTCTGCACCAGCGAGTTTAGCTTGTTCAGTGTGCCATGTGTCAAATTTATCCCTTCTAATAGACAATAATAACACCCCTTTTGTCGGAATTTCATTAAAAACAGTTGTACGGGCATCATTTATGTGATAAGTTCGCATAGAATGGATTTCTCGTTCAATGGGTCCTTTCATTATGTAATATAATTCTTCATTGTGCATACCAGCTAAATTTATGCAAGTTCCGGAGATATTTTTTGTTCCCGGCTCAGGAGACTTTTCAATTAAAAGAGTTTTTAAACCCAATTCAGCAGTTTTTTTTGCAGCAGCAGGTCCTGCACATCCAGCCCCAACTACTATGACATCATAAAAATTATCTTCAGTCATATTAAATCCTTTAAGAATAAGAATTATTAAATTTGAATATTTCCGTCTATTCTATAGACTACATAACACCCTACATAGAAATGATGTAAACTATAGATAGAATATAACCGAAATTTAATAAAAAAAAACTTAAAAAAAATGATCCTTAGATTTTTTCCCCTCTTTTTTTTGCATGTAATTCTGTTAAACGCTTTCGATTTTCTTTTAATCGTTCCCCCTTAATTGGATAAAACCAAAGTCCAATAAAGCTAATAATTAGGACAATAAAGGGAAATACACTTAAAAGAAATTGAATTCCGACTAATGTATTAAAGTCAGGGTCAGGAGAATACGTTTCCCAATCAGAGCCAGCAAAAACTATCCCAATCATTAAGAAATTAATAATTCCACTCAATCTAATGACAAAATTTATCATTCCATAATAACCACCACTTCTACGAACGCCCTGATTTATCTCATCTTCATCAATGATTTCAGCTAAACACTGATCATAGAAATAAAGAGAACCACCCAATCCAAAACCATTCAAAATCATCGTTATTAAAGCAGTGTCAAAATCATATGCAAAATAAAAACTAAGGACTGTAATTGCCCATGTTCCTATTCCAACCAGGCCGGTCATCCGAGCACCCCATTTTTGGCGGATTTTGACCCAAATGGGTGTACTAAAGCCGCTTACAAGAAATGTTATCAGAAGTAGTACTCCGGTCAAAATGGAATTCTCTTCAGTAATATTGAGTACATGAGTTGCCCATAGCGGAATCACCGCGGGTAGGATACCGATCACAATCCAAGTTCCTAATGCAGGTATTAAATATATTAAAAAAGCCTTATTGCGAAAAGTGTATTTCAAGGAATCTTTAAAAGATGGGGTTTTCATGGCATCGTTAGAAAACTCTGGTGGTTTTCTGACACCCCATTTGATGACTACAAAATAAGCAATGCAGATGATGATCGCCGCGATTACCCCATTGAGAATGAACTGGCTTTGGGTATTATCATAGTCATATTGATTTGTAAGATCAACAATGATGAAAGTAGGAACAACGAAGCCAATAGTGACACCAATAATAGCAAAAATAATACGTAATTGACCTACTTTACTCCGTTCTTCCATTGAAATAAACATTTCTGAAAACATGGAATTGTAATTGACATTGAAACTCGTGTAAGCAAAATCAAAAATAAATAACATCAAAAGAAAATAAAGAAACTTCATACTATTACTGCTTGAAAGTGGAGGAGTAAACATTAAAATCATGATCGCAGCAAGAGGAATGGTTCCAACTATCATCCATGGAATTCGACGACCCAATTTACTTTTTGTACGGTCAGAAATCCATCCAAGGAGGGGATCATTAATACTGTTCCATAAAGACCATATAATATAGCCAGCAGTGATCCATCTCACATCTAATTTCACATAGGTGAAATAAAAGGTAAACACTAAAAAGGAAAATGATTGATATGCAAGGTTATCGCCAATTTCACCGGTGGCAAAAGCCAATTTTGTGCGACGTGTAATTTTTTCAGTTAAATTTCCCATGTATGCTTATCTGCTTATGATCTATAAATAATCTCTTCTTATCGTGTTTACATCAGAAATGTCACCTAAAGGTGGTCTAAACCACAACGTTCAAATAAAAAAATGGAAATCAAATAAAATTTTATTACCCG
>JAUWPK010000160.1 GCA_030611625.1 Promethearchaeum sp.
ATATTATTGATTGTATATTTAGATTTTAATTCAGATTTTATATCCAATATTATTTGATCTAAATCATAAGTATCTGATATTATGTTGAAATTGGTGATTTCCATAGCTGCAATGGAAATTTGAATGTCATTATTCAGTAAATTGTTAGAAAATGAGATTGGTATCATTTTAATCAATCTTAGCTATAAAAGTATTTTTATGAACAATTATTATTCATTTTTTCTTGATTTTCTTAATTTTTCTTCGAAATCCTTTTCAAGTTGTTCAATTGGGGTCTCATCGAAAATTATTTCATCAAAAATTTGTTGAAAATTTCTTATTAATTCACGTGGATTCCCTAAAGTATATTCATATACTAAAAGAATTAGTTTTTCAGTTAGCGGGAAAAATTTATTATTTGGAATTGTTGATAAATCATGTTTTTTTCTATATAATTTAAGAGATTCTAAATAATATTCCTTAGTGTCTTTTGTGGAGAAATTATAAATTGAAATTGGCTCATGAACCAAATATTTAGAATCTTCTGAGAACTTTGATAAAATTTCATCTTTATTCTCAGTTTGAATCGAAATAATTATTTTTATTTTTTTATTTCTTTCTAACAATTTGACAATCTGTTCAAAGAAATCTGGAATATTGTCTTCTTCTTCGACAACAGTTAGTGTTTGATAAGTATCCTCGAATTCATCATAAAAACCGATATCAGAGTTATCAAATTTACTATATCTCTCCCAATTTTTGTCAATATCGTCAAACATAATATTTATTCCGTCTACTAAATATTCTGTAAATAAGTGGAGCAGTTCTTCAGCCATATACTTTGAAGATAAATTATTTTCAACACCTAAAAAGGATAATTCATCATAATCCATTATATCCCCTAAAAGCCACCTTTCGGCTATGGGTGATCTTTCAGGATCAATGGCATGTGTAATAATTACAATCATGACCTGTTCTAATTGGGGTTGGTGTTTACTATTATTAAAGGAGGATGTTTTTTTGGCTTGATCTAAAACTTTTAATGTGCTTATTGATCGAAATAAACCATATTTCATTTCTTGCACTCCCCCCCATAAATCTGTCAATCTTCTTGTAATTCTCTGTAAAACTGAAGATTCTAGAAGTTCTAATATTTTTGTATAAATATCATAGAAGAATATATCAGAATTTGGTGGAACATCAATGAAAATTGATGGTGCATTGAATTCCAAAGAATTTTTTATTTGATGCATGAAAAAAGTTTTCCCAATTCCAGTCTCTGCTAGTAATGGAATAATTCTTTGAGTATTATTTTCATTCAAGATTTTAATAAACTCATCAAATACATACCTTCGATTGCCAACTAAAGATAAATTCTCTTCAATATCCGGCTTAGCGACAAATTTTTCAAAGGGACTTAATGAATTTTCCAATTGTTCTAAGAATTTTCGACCTTCGATCGATTTTGCGCGCATTACAATTTACAAAGAAATACATTGTTAAAAATATTAAGGAATATTTCTTCTAATATAGTAGAACTAAATGAATGAATTAAAAATTGAACAATCTCCCTATGTAATTATTGATAAAATTCAAAAATTGAAAAGATTTGGAGAGTATTCTGGTGGAATTTTGACAAAATTAGTAGGATCCACAAAATCGTTAATTTTTTCAGAGAAATTAATATTATCGGAGGATCCACCAAATTTAATTGTAAAAGGATTGAATGTTAGTATTGAAAATGGGATGATTCATTCAAAAGAACAGGAATCCGTTATTACTGATTTTAATAAAATTGATTATTGTATTCAATTAAAACCAGATTTGATTAAAGAGTTCGATACGGCGAGATTTTCTGCTCATTATCCTCATATAGTTAGATTTTTACACACTGCATGCTTGTATCTGGATGCAGACTCATATAAAATTGACCATTTAGAATTTGTTTTAGGTGAAATTCTCAATAGACCTGTAGGGATAACGCATGATAATGGAATAATCTTGGGAGACCGATTAGTTATTGATGAACATAGGCGTTTAATTTTTTATGATTGTTTATTAATTGGTCGAGAGGAAAATCAAAAAATTTCTCAATCTTATGAGCATTTTTTAACAATTCCTGTTAAATTTCTCTCTAGTTTAGTGCTTCTTGGTAATGAAAATTTCTAGTTTTCTAATTCTCTTGCTTAATGCTGATTTTTGACCTATTTACACCCTTATTTATCAAAGAATTATAATCAAACATTTTTTTATTTACGATTCCATCTTCGATTTGACAATCTAATAATATATTCAAAGAATGATTCAAAATGCATGATCTGTATAATTTCAAACCGATTTATCCGCACCCTCCTGAAGAAATTCCAAAAAAAGAGAAAAATGTATTAAAATTATTTGGGATCGAAATCCATTATTTCAATCAAGATCATTTAAGATCTCAAGGTTATGCGATGAAAAACGGTCATGTTTCAGAATTAGTCATAAATTTTTCTGAAGCCCCCCTTATTTGGGATCTTGAACCCTTTCAAAACATTGACAACCAATTATTTTATCGTGTAAAACATGAACATCCAAAGGAATTTAAAGGAATCCCAGAAAACATCGGAGATCTCGAATACCTTGAAAAAATCTATTTTCAGTTTGATATTTTTGATACAATTCCAGAATCATTTGGAAATCTAAAAAATCTAACAAAACTTATTTTATGGAAAAATAATTTATCTTCATTACCCGAAACGTTTGGAAAACTTGAGAATTTAATTTATCTTAATTTGGGATTAAATAATTTATCTTCATTACCCGAAACGTTTGGAAATTTAAATAATCTAACCAATTTTTTAGTTAACTCTAATAGTTTAACAACGTTCCCCCAATCCTTTGGAAATCTAAAAAACCTTACCGATTTATCGATTGGAGGTAACCAATTAAGTCCCCTTCCACAATCGATCGGGAATTTGAAAAATCTAACAAAACTTTTCATTGGTAACAATAAAATATCATCTCTTCCAGAATGGATAAAAACATTGAAAAATCTTAGACTATTGGATCTTTCTGGAAATAACATTGATTCCATTCCAGAATGGATTGGAGATCTAAATAACCTTTCAACCTTTAATTTAGGGTGGAATAACCTTTCAACTTTACCAGATTCCTTTGAAAAATTAACAAACTTATCGAATCTATGCATTTGGTATAATTAATTCACCGAATTGCCCAAAGTTCTAAATAAATTCAATCAAATCGAGCAAATTACATTATCTCACAACCCATTCAAATCGCTTGAAACGCTCAGGTATTTCTTCCTTCATCCCAATTATAGATCCATTCTTCATATAAATGACTTATTGAGATCGGATAGGCTCGTCCCCGCCACGATAAAACAACTAATTCTAGATAACAACCAAGAAGGCTTATTCAAATATTACAAGACTACGCTCACGGAAATTGTTGAAAAATGCATATCAGATCCCGATCCCGAATCGCTTTCCTATGTTTCTCAGCAGGAAATCGAGCGCTTGATGTGGGAAAGCAGCGGTCTCGAAAGAAATATTCTTGAACTGCATCTTCCAAGTGACCATCCGATTCTGGAAAAAATTAATGAGCGGTTGAAATTCCAAGTTAAAAATGGTATGAATCTATTTAAATAAAAATAATAGATGATTTCTAACCCCGTATCGGAGATAAAGCGTTTTAGATTCCCGAGTATTCCTAAAACTAAGAAAATTTCTAATTATTAAGAAAAAATAAAAAAAAATACTTGGATATTAAATTAACATTAATATTCCTGCAATTATAACCAAAACACCACCAATTGTACTTGCAAAAATAATCCCAAGTATTCCTAAAACTAAGATTACAACACCATTAAATCCGATGCTTGCTTTCTTGGATTTGAAGACTCCTGTTGATATCAGAACTAAAAGTCCGATTACAATGGCAATTATTCCAAATATAATTGCACTCAAAGCGTCAAGGAATGCAAGATTAACAACTTTTGCAACAGATTTATTTAACATTCCTAAAACACCTTCAACAACGATTATAATCCCGCCAATTATGGCTAGAATTCTAGCTAAACCTTCGTTTTTTGCCATATTCATATTTTTCTGTTTCTCTATAAAAAGCTTTCTTTAACAAAAAAAAGTGTTCTCGCAGATTAAGGATTTTTCTTTCTTTTTACGCATTTACCATTTTCAATTGCAAAATCTTTGCATTTTGAACAAAATCCTTCATTTGATTTGTCTTTAAGTCCTTGATTCCAGCATTTTGGGCATAAATAGTATTCGTAAGAATTATTTTGCACTTTTCGAACAATCTTTACAACATCAAAACCACAGATTAAGCATTTCGATTTAAGGATTCTAGGTGTTCCCTTTTTTGGGAGTGAAAGAAAAGTGTTACAACTCTCGCACACGAAGAATTTTTTAGTATAATCTCGGTTAATTACCAGTTTCATCGGATTTTTTGAACAATTTGGGCACAGCGCGTTTGAATATTTAAAATTTTTAGATGAATTAGGACTAGTTTTATTGGGAACAGAACCTTTTTTGTTTTGTATAATCTGATTATTTCTACCTCTAATTATATTTCCCGTTTGTTCTAAAACATTCATTTTTGAAAGAAAATTGGGTTTTTCTTGGCGAAATTTATCAAAGAGAATTAAAAATTTATTTTTTACTTCTTCTACCACTTCTTTCATTTGTTTTTTTTCTTTCCTGATAGATTCTAGTTGCATTTCAACATTGGATGTAAATTTAGGATCAAGAAATGGAAGCCAAATAACTTTCAAAGCATCCATTAGTAAAAATCCGAGTTCCATTACAAAAATCATGCGATTTTTTCGTTCGATGTAAGATCGGTCAATAAGAATTTGAATTATTGACGGTCGCGTTGATTTTGTTCCAAGATTTTTACGTTCCATTAATTTTAGCAAAGAAGTATCGTTATAGCGGGGTGGTGGTTGGGTTTCTTTTTCTCTAAAATTAATTTTTTTAACTGGTAGAATTCCTAAATGAGTTTTTTTAGTTGAATCAGTTTCATCCTTATCTCTACCAGTTGATAGTTGGTCAAAAAAATCTAAAGGGGCATCATATTTTTTTGCTAAAAATGGAGCAATAGAGTAAAATCCTTGTTCTGTTAAAACTGATAATCTTGAAATAAATTCTTCTTCTTTAATGGAAAATAGGATCTTTGTGTCTGATTCTTCGGCCGGATCCCCAAAAAGAGCGAGATAAGATCGAGAAATTAAATCATAAACCTTTTTTTGGAGATCATTTTCAAATTTGGGTGATGTTGGATCCAAGGAGATTAAAGGTGTAATTGGGCTATGATCCCCTGCATCTGTTTTTCCTTGTCTGGGGATTATTTTTTTCTGTTGAAATCGAGTTTTTACATAATTCCCATAGTTATTGTGAATTATAAATTTCTGTAGGACTGAAAGATGATCATAAGTTTTTGAATATACATCACTATCTGTTCTAGGATATGAAATTATTTTGTTAAGATAGAGATCTTCTAAAGTTTTTAAAGCTAGTTTTGCAGTGATTTTAAGGTTTTTTGTAATTAAAACTAAGGTTTTTGAAGTATTAAGGGGTGTTGGAGGTAATATTTTTTTGGAACTTTTTTTTATGCTCATTATATAAGCATCTTTAGCGTTTTTGATTTTATTATATATCGATTCAGCAATGTTCTTATCGGAAAAATTGTTTTTTACGTGTGTTGCAACTATAATCCGATCTTTTACTGTAAGATCAGCGGATATTGACCAGAAAGGCTTAGAAACAAAATTTCTAATTAGGTGTTCACGCAAGTATAATAAATATAAAAGAGAAGTCTGAACCCTACCTATGGATGTAAAACGCACATTAATTTTATCTAAGATCGGTTTTAATGTAAGAGATACTTCTCTAGTTGCAGAAAATCCAATAATAGCATCTAATATTGCCCGAGCATCTCCACTATACGCCCACGACCATTTTGGAGGGATTAAATTATTATAAGCTTTCACTATTGAATTTTTTTGTAGATCATTTAGCCAAATTTGCATAATTTTTATGGAAGGGTTTACTTGTTTGACAAAGGGCAATGCATCTATCATGCCTATTGAACATCCTTCGACATCTGCATCAGTTCCGATAACACAAAGTGAGCACATTTTTCCGTATTTTTTCAGAGCAGATATGTAAGGTCCAGCATAATCATTAGGAATTCTTTGGATTGCTTTGGGATTGGTTATAATTTCACGTGGATCTCTTGCGTTCCACTTTTTATATGCGGGGCTGTTTTTATATTGCTGAATATGGCCGCGTAAAGGGATTACATAGATATTTTTTGATTTTACATGAAATACTTTCATATATTTGCTGACAGATATTGTTTGAACTGGGCCTAATGCTTCTGCTATCGCTTGAGCAGCTTTCATTTTTTCAGAAATTATCATTGTTGTCAAAAAATCACCAAATATCTTTCACAGTTTTCAAGATTATATTATAAAATAGCCTTTATGCTCTTTAATATAATTTATTAACTCTTTAAGTATGTTCTTAACAAATTTTGTCTTTTCATTAGTATTTGGGTTTGTTTCAATAAGTGTGGGAGAATTACCAACAAAAATTAATTTCTTTTTTGCTCTACTGATCGCTACATTTAATCTTCTTAATTCCATATTCAATTTTTCAATCTTATGTTGAGGATTGGAATCAACAAAGCTGTAAATTATTAATTCTCTCTCTTGTCCTTGAAATCTATCTACTGTATCTATAATAATTGAGTCAAATATTAATTTTTTTTCATCTTCAGAGAATTTAGGAATATTTGAATTGATAAAGATATTTTCATCAAAGTATTTAAGAAGTTCTTGATGAATTTTTTGATTTTGAGCGCGGTATCCAGAAATAATTCCAATTTTCTTTAGTATTTGGGTTATATGATCAATATCTTTGTAAATATAAGCGATTTCTTTGAAAAAATGACCAATTACGCGCACAATAATCTCTGCTTCTTTATGATTAAATTTTGATGTTAATTCTTTGGTAAGGGTATATTCTGATGAATCATTTGCATCAGTATTTATTGTATCGATGAAAATCATGGGTAAATTCGGATTAAAAAATTGTCCCCATAGATCATTTTCTTTAAAATTAAATCCATCTAACCCATTATCTAAAATAAAATCAGAAAAAGTCTGATCACCAATATTTTTTCCATTAATTATCCCAGGTTCTAATTTTCCTTCATAAAATGTTTTAGAAACAAAATCTGAGATGATTTTATTCATTCGATATTGATAAGATAACATTATATAACTTGGAGAATGATTAAATTCGGTTGATAAACGTTCAAAAATTGAAACTCCCAACCCTCTTTCTGGTGAAAAATGTAATTTTTGAATAAAATCAACACTTTCTTTTGGAACATCCACTTCTTTGTTTTGTGAAATAGGAGGTAATTGTTGATGGTCTCCTACTAAAACAAAATGACTTCCTTTCAACAATGGAATGATCGCAGAACTCTCCACAATTTGTGCAGCTTCATCTAAGATGACTGTATCAAATTTTGTATTTTTGAGTAAAATATTTGCTGCAGAAGTTGTTGTTGTACAGATGATATCTGCATTCTTTAAAACAACCCTTGCTTTGAATGGATCTATAATATTTTCCTTTTCACCTGTAGGATAAACAGTTATTTCTCTACAAACATGCTCTATAGAATGCTTTAATATCTTCGGATTTGCAATTGAAGATATTTTTCCGATTCGAATTATTTTCAAATCAGGAAATCTTTCATTTAATTTTAGTAAAATATTATCTACCGCTTTATTTGTATAAGCGCTGATTAAAACAGGAAAAACTCGACCATAGGTTTTTTTACCATTTTTAATGAAGTAATCAAGATTCGGTTTCTTTTTTTTTTTTTTTTTTTAAGGTTTTTTTTTTTTTTTTTGGGTTTTTTTTTTATATAAGATTATCAATTTATTTTTTTTTTTTGTTT
>JAUWPK010000186.1 GCA_030611625.1 Promethearchaeum sp.
GAATCTTTCCAAGCATTCCAACATATCGTTCCATAGATTACTTTTGAAAAATATTTGGGTAATACTGTCTGGTTTTCCACTCCGTTTTGTAGTGCAATTATTATCGGATCACCGAGTTTTGCTTTGATTTCTTGCGCTACGGTATCAAGTGAATAATTCTTAGTAGCTAAAATAACCACATCTGTATCCGGTTTTTCATTTAAATCCTCGATAACTGGTACATTAATCTTCTGGATTTTTTCTTTCTCTTCATTCAGGTAAATGTTTATTCCCTTTTCCTTTATCTCTTCAGCAATTTCTTTCCGATCTAAGAAGCAAACCTTATCATAATGCGGATATAACCATGCTCCTATTGAAGATCCTATTGCCCCCGCACCGAAGATCACAAAATTATATTCTTTTTCACTCATGTAATTTCAACCTATTTTTAACTAAATTGTAGATTTTCAAGCCTACTGAATAATCTACATAGCTATATTATATATAATAGGATTTAATTTTTAATTAATTACTTATTTGATTAAATATATATGAATCATAATAAATAATAATAATTATCGAAATGATCATTTTACAGTTTTATTAGAAAAAAAATGGTCTATTATCATAATATTATGATGCATTAACTGAGGATTTCTTAAAATGCCTGAAATATACAGAGATGAATCAAAAAATAAGCGACTTCTTCTCCAATTTGAATTCTGCAAAGGATGCAACTTGTGTTTTGAAGTGTGCCCGGTAAAATGTATTCAAATAGGACCTGAATTGAATACCAGAGTTGTTTATCCGCCAAAATATCTACCGATTGATGGGAAGAATTGTACTTTTTGTGAACAATGTATGATTGTATGCCCAGATTTCGCGATATATGTAGTGGAGGGAATGGATTAATGAACGAAGATGAAATATTAAAGAGAAGTGTGTTAACAGGCACTCATTTACTTGAAGGAAACGTAGCAATGGCAGAAGGTTGTATAGCAGCGGGATGTAGATTCTTTGCAGGATACCCTATTACTCCGCAAAGTGAAGTTCCCGAACATATGGCCAAAAGACTCCCAGAAGTTGGGGGAGTTTTTATGCAAATGGAAGATGAAATTGCTTCGATATCAGCTGTGGTCGGTGCAACAATTACAGGAAAAAAAGCAATGTCTTCGACATCGGGTCCAGGTTTTGCTCTAATGCAAGAAACTTTATCTTGGGCCAATTTGATTGAAATGCCTATTGTAGTTGCTAATGTTCAACGAGTAGGACCAGGATCTGGAGTTGTAAGTCTCCCTACACACGGAGATGTCACACAAATCAAGCGAGGGGGTAATGGTGAATATGAGGTTATTGCAATTGCACCGAATTCTTGTCAAGAATTATTTGATCTATCAATTGAAGCCTTTAATCTTGCAGAAAAATGGCGAGTTCCTACTTTTATCTTGAGTGACGCGTGGCTTGGACATATGAGAGAAAAAGTTGTTATTCCCGAGCCAGAGGAAATTAAAAAGCGCATTGTTCCACGGCCTGAATATATTCCAAAAGAAAACGAAACCGAAGGACGCCCTCAAATATATACAATTGCAAATAAAGATTTTACAGAATTTAACATTCCGGCATTTCCACCTTTAGGATCAAAGAATTTTCCATATTGGTGGATAACTTTAACTCACAGTCAAATCTCTGGGATGATTACTGAAACTCCATCGGTTGCAGACAATACAAACATGACAATTAATTACAAAATCTCGAAAAATGAAGCGAAAATTTCGATTGTAAAACGTTATGAATTGGATGATGCTGAAATTGCAATAATTACATATGGAACACCTAGTCGCAGCGCACTAGAAGCAATGAAAGCGTGTCGAAAAGAAGGAATAAAAGTAGGAATATTAAGATTGGTCACCGTTTGGCCTATTGCAGAGACTGCAATTCGCGAAGTAGCAGAAAAAGTGAAGCAAATTGTTGTTCCTGAAATGAATCTTGGACAAATTGCAGAGCAAATAGAGCGCTTTGCGTTCCATACGGATGGTCAAAGAATACCAGTTCATCGAGTTTCGCACACAGCGATACTACATACACCAAAAGAAATAATTGATAAAATAAGGGAGATAATACAATGAGTTATTCAGCACCAAGAGGAAAAGAGAATATAACTCCGCATCCTTACGGCACAAATACCCAAATGTACAAGTTAATGGGGTTTCCGTTCACAATGTTCTGTAAGGGTTGTGGATATGGATCTATCGCCCAGGCAATCTGTCGCGTATTCAAAGAAGAAAATCTACAAGAAGAATTATTTCCATTCATCATCAACATCGGATGTTACAGCAGTATGCCTACAGTATTGCCCGGAAAGATATTAATGACACTGCATGGTAGAGGAATAGCGGTCGCTACTGGAGTTAAAATGGCAAATCCCAAATTGAAACCAATTAGCATTCATGGAGATGGAGATTTGCTGTCTATTGGAACAAATCACTTTATACATGGTGCCCGAAGAAATGTCGATATGATTGTTATTTTATTAAACAATAATATTTACGGCATGACTGGTGGTCAACATGCACCAACAACTCCAATGGGGTCGAAAACAAGCACAACACCCTATAGATATGGTGAAAAACCGATTGATTCGGTTGAATTGGCAAAAGTATCTGGAGCAACTTATATCGCACGTTGGAATACAAGTACAATGAGAGAATTTATGAAATCCTTTAAAAAAGCGTTACATCACAAAGGTTTTTCATTTATTGAAATAGTTAGCCAATGTCCAACTCAATTTGGGAATAAAAATGCGCTACCGAAGGCTTTAGATGGATTTAACTTTATCAAAAATAACTCTGTAAGGATTAACAAAGCCAAAGATATGAGCTCAGAAGAATTAAAAGGTAAGTATATAATTGGTGAACATCTCGATATTGATCGCCCTACTTTATGGGATAGAAAATCTGAAATAATTGAAAAATTAAAGGAGAAATAAGCAATGAGTAGAACTGAATTGAAATTCGCGGGCTACGGAGGCCAAGGTGTAATTACATTAGCATTATTAACAGCAAAGGCCGCTTTAGAAGAAGGCAAAGAAGTATCTCAAAGCCAAGCATATACCGCTGTTGCTAGAGGAGGGTCTGTATGGGCAGAAACTGTTATTAGTGATAAAGAAATTGATTATCCAAGAGCTATGGATCCGGATTACCTTATTTTACTGTCAGTGGATGCTTCAAAAAATCATAAAAAAGATCTTAAGAAAAAAACAGGGGCATTCATTACTGACCCATCTTCTTTGAAGAAATTTAAATCAAAGAAGAAAGCTCATTATCAAATCCCCGCAGCACAAATGGCAATTGAACAATTTAAAATGCCAGTTGTTTCCAATGTAATTCTTTTTGGAGCAATTGTAGAAATAACAGGCATAGTTTCTAAGGAATCTGCACGAAGAACTATTGAGAGCACAGTTCCTCCAAAAACCTTAGAAATTAACTTGAAAGCATTGGATGAAGGATTTAGATATGCCGAACAATTAAAGTTAGAGATTTCAAAAGAACAAGCAGTTAATGTTACAGCCTAAATCTCATTTTTTTATGTTTTTTTGTTATTTTTCATTATTTTCTTTAGGTTTCTTATAAATTTTAATTTTCAAAATATATTTTAATGGATGATGTTCGATAAAATGAACGTCGTAATACATTATAATTAAAATTGAACAATGTATTTTCTCGATATTCTCGCCTTTAATTAGGAAAATAAATTTGAAAGAAAAACGATTTTAAGCAATTTTACTGAATAAAATTTTAGTAGGAAGCCCACCAATTAAATAAACTAAGAATTCAAAAAGAAATGATCCATCAACAACCTTAATACCGTTTATACGACTTTCAAATGCATCAATAGTATTTCCAAGTAAGTTACCCACAGTGATCATTATACAATAATTTATAATATCGTCAGCTTTTTGGGTTCCGTATTCTCTCACAAGATTATTTAGAGCTCTCTTTGAAGGATTTTCTTTACTTTCGGCGAAATGTTGTGCAAATGCTAGAGCTGTAAATTCATCTTTTTTAAGACCTTTAAAATCTAAATCCAAGATAAATTTGATTTCTTCATCAGTGCATCCTGATTCTATTGCCATTTTTGTATGCCCCCATTCACAATATCGACAACCATTTACAGCAGTTACAGCAAGCATGATTCTTTCTGAAAATTCATTGCTAATTCGCTTGGATTTCATAGTGTCCATAAATTTTTTTCGATTTCTTAAGATAGATTGCATAGTTTTCATGAACGATCGAAAATTAAAGGTTCTTTTTGTAAAAATGCGGTTATTTCCAAAACTTAGGTTATTGGTTCTGTTTATTGGTTCATTGGTTAAACAATCATTTGATAAAGATACATCGATTTCGTTCATGATAAAAGCACTTAGTTGATTAAAAGTAGAAAAATAGATAATTTTTTCTGAAAAATTGTAATCATAATATAACTTTTTAATCAGTTTCATATACGTGGTATAACTTAATATACATATAATTATGTCAATACTCTCAGTTCGTCTCGATAAAGAAATTGAAGATAAGCTAAATTTATTATTAAAAATTCGAAAATTCAGGATAAATCTGCTTTTATAAGAGGATTGCTTTCTAAATCATTGCATGAAGAATTAATAAAACATTATTGTGATCAAATTAAGATTGGAAAAATTAGTCTTTGGAAAGCAGGCGAATTATTAGGATTAAATCTAAGAGAAATGATGATCGAAATTGGAAAACGTAAGATTACTTTATTTGATGAAAAATCTTTAAGATTAGATTTGGAATTTGCGAATATATAAATTAATTGATATACTTGGAAAAAATTTTAATGAACTATATATACAAAAAATAAATTATTTTTTTGAAATTAATTTTTGTACCACATTAGGTATAATATAATATATCATTGCCAAAATTCATCAAATTTTCATGAACTATTCACATGTCATCGAATTACGTGAAACAGCAAGATTATTCATAATTTTATAAAATATAAAGGTTAAATTTATAAATTTAATGTTCTTATAGTTTCATATGGCTAAACCAAAACCGTTAGAAAAAATGGATAGTATTACTTTTACAATCCCTAAGTCAGAAAAGAAAATCTGGAAGGAGTATTCTAAAGAATTAGGATTTCCTTTAGCACGTGTAATAAAAGAAACCATGAATCAAAAGATCAATCACCTAAAAGCGAACTCATCAATAGCACAAAATGAAATGGTTAAAGAAATTCAAAATCTCAGTGAAAAAATAAATTTTTTAAATGCGAAAGTTGAAAAAATCATAATAAATGCTCCAAAACCTGAGATTGAGATAGATGAAAGCACAATCACTTCCCAAATTATTTTGTTCCTCTCAGATTTCTCAGGTGGATTATCCAGGAAGAAACTCGTTCAATACTTGAATGTTGATTCTAAGATAGTTAGAAAAGTATTGGTTGATATGAGAAAGAATGATCTAATCTATAATGAAGATTTGAAATGGAGATTAGTATAGTGAGTTATTTAGAATTGTTTTTAGATAATCGATCAACCTCAGGATCAGGAACAGTGAAAGTATATCGAAGTGCAATTTATCGGTTTCTAAAATTCATTGAAAAAACTGATTTGGAAGATATAAATCGAGAAGATTTTGAGAAATATAGAAAGCATTTAGATAATAAAAATCTTAAATTGAGTTATAAGATAAACCAGGCAAAATACATTAGATCTTTCTTTGATTTTGTGGAAGATAATTTTCGATCTAAACATATCAACTTCTTTAATCCAATCCCTAAAATTAAATTCATTAGGTTTAACCCTGATCAAGGTCTCAATTTACAGGAAAAGAAAGAAAGGGAAAAAGATGAATTTTATACAATTGAACAAATGAAATTAATTCTTAGTAAATCCTATCTTGCAGATTATGAACACTTTATGCAGATTGTTCTATTGATTTTTTGCGGAATGCGAGGCAGTGAAGTAATGAGTATAAAAAGAGATAATATTGATTTGGATAGTAGATACCTGGTGACTGGTCAAGAAATAAATGCTCGTAAATCTCAAAAAGATCTTTATTATGTATTCCCTGAAGTTGTGGCTAATATGTTATGGGATTATCTTCAATATCATGAAAAGAAATATGGTAAAGATGTAAATTGGTTATTTCCTTCTCATTTTCATGATCATAAGAATTATGCAAAGATTAGAGGACTGCAAAGTTTCTTAACTTCTCTAAATGTTTCTTTTAATTGTAGAACTCATAAATTTAGACATTCTATCTCAAGATTTAGAAGAATAAATCTATTTTCTCGTGAATCTCGCGAAACTTTGAGTAATCATGCAAGTCCATCATTGGAAGATCGAATATATGCAAAAATTCCAATTGAAGAAAGAAGAAAAATGTATGATGAATGTTTTCCTGAAGAATACAAATCCTTAATGTTACGTATGGATTCACTCTAAATTCGATACCATTATTATGAAGTTAAAATGGTATTAAAAATAAATAGTTATTTCCCGAACACTATAAGTGAATTGATTTTAAAAAGAGCCTGGAAAGATTCCATAATGGAATTTGAACCTATTTTTTAAAAATCAAGCCCGTCAAAAACTCAATCATACTTTCAATCCAATATAAATTTCTGAAATTCTACGGGAATCCGATTATTTTATTCCACGATTTTCCTCATATCAATATTTAGAAATATCCATTTATTTCAGAGGAGGGTGGATGAATGACTGTTGTTTGAACATTTTCTATAGAAAAGAGAATTATTTTATAAGAAATGGGTTTTATAGTCAGAAATTAGATTTTACATAGAAATATATCTAATTTTCTATTCTATTGAATATATTTATATGAAAATTCAACTAATCAATATGTAACATTAATATAAAAAAGAAAATGTGATAATATGTCATCTTATGAAGTATCTCTTTATCAAGAATTAAAAAATCGAAATACAGAATTAAAACTGAATGAAAAACTTGATCAAATTAGACCTATTGCAAAAAAAATTTTAATTTATACTCTAAGCAAATTTCCATATTACACACCTCACGATTTTAGCCATAGTGAAAATGTTGAAGAATGTTTAAATTGGATAATAGACCAAAATATAAAAAAAGAATTAAATGAATTTGAAATTTATTTTTTAATATTGGCTGCCTGGTTCCATGATATTGGAATGATTGGAAATGAAGAAGAAAATCCTGAAGAAATAAGAAATAATCATCATGTGAGATCTGAAGAATATTTAAATATAAATTATGAAAAATTCTTTCTTACATCTTCTGAAGCAATAATATTAGGAAAAATTTGTAGAGGACATAGAATCGAAGATTTGAATGAAAGTGATTATGATAATATGTCATTTAATCAAGGAATTAAAATAAGAATTAGATTTTTAGCAGCGTTAATAAGATTAGCAGATGAACTTGATATTACAGCAAATAGAATTCCTGAAGTAATATTTTACAACCTCTCTAAAGGAAGCGTCT
>JAUWPK010000020.1 GCA_030611625.1 Promethearchaeum sp.
ATTTTCTATTTACTATTGAAATTATTGCTTTTAGATACATATTCCTAAATTTTATTTGGTATCAACCTATTTTGGTTGTGATTTGCTCGATTATTGGTTATTTTTTGATAAAAAGAATGAAAAAATTAATGTCCGTCTTGAACTCCTAAAACAATTAAATTCTCAAGAGCCTTTATTCCTCTTGTTTTTTTTGCTTTAATGAAAATAGAATCTGTCTTTTTTAAGATAAATTCCCCTTCAGTACTTGTAAAAACTCCCGAACCTTCTATGATATAGAAGAACACTGCATAAGGCTCAGGATGTGGCTTTATCTCTAAACCTTTACCAAGACAAATGCGAACAGTATTAAACTTCTTGGATCTAATCATTTTTTCCAGTTTTGGTCGTTTTGAAGAAAACTCAATTCCTTCACTGAAATTGTTAATTCTTTTTTTCAATTTTATCCCAACTTCTTCAATTAACCTCTACTAATGATATTTACGTTAATAATGAAAAAAAGTAAAAAATAATATTATATCTTATTCAGCGTCCCATTTTCCTTCAGATCTCAATTTTTCTGTGACTTCCTTTGCCATATCACCGAGAGTTTTATAATCCGTCTTAGCAACTCGATTTAAAGGAATTCCACCTTGTTCTAAAATTACAACATGACTCGTTCTTCTATAAGCAGCCATATCCTTTGCAGCAGTATTTACATCGTCTGCAGATACTTCTGTATCTGATCTTTTTTCAATATAACAAACGATTCCTTCAGAAAAGACTTCATGGGGTGCTCCTACAATCGCAATAGCACTTATTTTATCTTTAAGCTGGGACATTAGAAATTCTTCAATTACTGGTGGATAAACCTGATATCCCTTTGGTTTAATTACGAATTTAGCCCTCCCCGCAAAATGTAATCCCTTTTCATCATAGGTTCCAAGATCTCATGTCAAGAATTTTTTTATTCCTTCTTATCTTTCTTCTTAGTTATATCATGATATTTATTCTTAATTCTTTTAGCGGTATCTGTAAAACTTTTTTCAATTTCTCCTTTTGTACCAGCAATACTATCCTTTAGTTTGTCTTTAGAAACATGATATTTTTGTTTCACTTCTTTTTTTTCTTTGGAAATTGTTTCTTTAAGCGCTTTACCTATAACTGAGACGTTTTCTTTAACCCTCTCCTTTGCAGGTTTTTCAGGTTGAGATTCTACAGCCTCTGATAAATTCAAGGTCTCTGAATGAATATTACCTGGATGCTTAAATTCACATGATAACTTTTGATAACCCCCTTTCTTAAGCCAATCTTTCGTACATTTATATGCTCTATCTATTAATCTGTCTGATTTGGAGAAATCATGAGGTCCAACAGTAATATTTTCAGGTGGGGGTATTATTATTAATTGGACTTTATCTTTATAGATATGATAATCTGCAGATAATTGTCGATTAAGCAAGTAAATTAAGGTACGAAAAAGTATTTCAAGGATATTTTTTGGTTCTTTATTTGGAGTGTAGGGAAATCCTATAGGAAACACAACAACCCTCTCTGCTCCAAGTTTAACCGCAGATGAGATAGGAGAATTATTTACTAATCCTCCGTCCACTAACAAACGTTGTCCCATTCTTTGAGGTGGAAATACTCCTGGAATTCCTGCACTAGCTAAAAGGGCTTCTATAACTAATCCCTTATTAAATACTACTTCATCTCCTGTATTTATGTCTGTTGTAGTTATATAAAGGGGTATTTTAGTTTCTTCAATCTTCGTAAAATTAAGGTGATCATCCATTAACTTTCTTAAGTTCTTTGGAGAAATCAAATATTGACCAAATGTAGCAATATTCTTAATTGGGGTTAAAACTGATGGTGTAAAAACATCAAACATCTTTATATTACGCCAAGTTTGCTCTAATGTTTTCACTCCTTCAATAGTAGGATCAGACGCATAGATTGCACCGTTTAGAGCTCCAACTGAAGTTCCTAAAACCAAATCTGCCATATATCCGTCTTCTACAATTGCTTTTAGCATTCCTACTTCAACTGCACCAAGACTGGCTCCACCCGAAAAAATAAATGCTGTTTTTGGTTGGTTTGGTTGTTTTTGTTGCATAAGAAAGAATTATTGTTTGAAAGTTTTAATTTTATGCACCAATTTCAGTTTTTTCAATCTGTAAATTTAATGTGATCAACCTATATTTGCAATAATAAGTCTTTAATTTTCTTAAGTGTTCATCCTATAATTTATATGAATTCGGAGATTATGCGCTTGTAATACTCAACTGCTTTATGGAGTTGATCTATACCGATATATTCTGGTGTTTTATGAGCTTGATTTCCACCTGGTCCCAGAATTATCGTTTGTATTTTATATTTACGGTAATAAATATCTGCCTCAGTATAAGCTACCATATAGCTACATGGTACATTATCCAAAAGAGATGATAATTTCTGAACAATAGAATTATTCTTTCCTTCGGGTAAATAATAGGGCCACCCCACACCTAAGGATTCAAATTGGACACTAAGATCAATGTCTTCTGCCATTTTTTTAAACCTAATTTCGTCATCCCTCGGATCTTCTCCTGGGACGTATCTTCTATCAATTGTCAATACACATTGGTTAGGAACGATATTTGTAGCTGTACCTCCATGGATGGTACCAACAGATAATTTTGGTGGACCTAAGGGGGAATGAATCTCTTGAAGTTCTTGGAAGTATTTTCTAATTTTTTGAATATATTCTGCTGCAAAATAAATTGCATTCGTTCCTTGTTCTGGTATGCTCGAATGAACTGCTTTTCCATGGAATATGACTTTATAGCTGTTGATCCCTTTATGTGCAATATAAAGTACCATCATAGTTGGTTCAGCAAGTATACAAAAAGAGACTCTCTCGAATAAATCCATGATTTCAGAAGAATCTTGTAAAATATTTACACCCTTACACGTTGCTTCTTCATCTACTGTGAATCCCAATAAAATGCCATGTTTTAATTCCATTGTTGATTTCTTGAACTTTTCTATAAATTGTAGCGATGCAACAATAAAGGCAGCAATACCGCCCTTCATATCACAAGTACCACGCCCAAATATTTTATCATCCTTTATTTCTGCAAGATCTGATTTGTTAACTTTATATCCCGGTACTGTATCCATATGGCCAGAGAAAAGGATAAGTGGTGCAGTATTATGAGGTTCCCATAGCGCAAATAGATTTGTTCTTCCAGGTGCTAGTTGGTAGCGTAAAATTTGAAAACCGAAGGGTTTGAGTAGTTTTTCTATAACACTGCCCATCCGATCTTCATGTCCATTTTCCGTTTCAATTCGAACGAATTGTTGAGTCAATGTGACTACATCTGGAAAAGGTTGGTTTTTTTGCATAAGATAGAATTATCGTTCGGATGTTTTAATTTTATTCACCAGTTTAATAAAATTATTTTGCACATAAGCACCTGTTAAAGGAGAAAAACTAACAGTAGGCTCATACCCCCCAACCAATATATATTCTTTCAGAGGAAATAAATAACCAACCCAATCGTTCGAATTTTGAAATATAAATGAGTTTTCAGCTCCAGTAGGACTGTTTTTTAGGATTTTTTTTCCAATTTCTTCGAATAATTCTCCAGGTATTGCAGTTATGGACAGAGATTTTTCTTTATTATTTGATTTTGAAAATGTTCTAAGAAGTAAATATTGAATCTGAGTCTTAGTAAATATCTTATGTCCATAATAACGAACATTAAAAGTAGAAAAATTTGGAGGGTTTTGACTCCCCATAAAAATTGCCAGTCGAAATAAGAAATATTTCTTAATAAAATGCAAAATCCTAGATTTAAATGAATTTTTTGTCCAGTATTTTTTATAATCTTCAAAGGGGATTTCAAAAAACTGATTATATACTGTAAAATCTAAATCTGTGTTATATTCTTCTGATGGGATTGCATTTGCAATTTTTAGTGCTTCATCTCCCAGAAAATACCCGATTCTCTTTGTATGCTCATAAGTTCCCATTTGGTCGTATATTGGATTCATATCATCAGTTAGTGCTTTAAAATCATCACCACATGTTGTTATCGGATTCAAATCTCCTGCAGGTGCTGTGAAAAAAACTGCTGAAATTTCATCATTAGTTTCTTGTTCGATACGTGCACAAACTCTTCCTGGATAATCTGCTGAAAGCTTGCTGACTGTATTATTTAAGGTAGTTGGATGGGTTCCGAAGTTAACAATAATACCAATTAGCTTATCGTTTGATAATCCTCTAAAGCTTATAATCCCCAGTTGTGATTTTGATTCTAATTCAGGATGTCGGCGATTGATAATGATATTATCTTGGATAGTTTCCTTTTTCCATGAAATTTTACAAAGCTCACCTTCTTTTATTTGTTTTACTAGATTTCCTACAAGTTTAACAATTTGATTGCAAACCCAGATTTTATATTTATCATCCGAATAATATTGTCCGAAAAGTAAATTTTTTAGCACGCTTAATGCTCCACCTGGTAAACCGAATTCGTTTCCTAAATCAATTGATTTATGGGTGTGAATTGCATGAAGTAAAATTTGATCTTGTGGGATTTTGTATCTATTATATATCTTATCCTTAATATAATTCGAGAGTTTCATGGAAAATTTCAAAAAATCCAATGAAATTATTAGAAGATTTTCTGTTTGATGTGATGATTCAATTAATACTCCTCTTGCGTAAACATCATCTAATTTTCCATCACATTTGACAATTGGAACATATCCTGCCAGAGTTCTTCCTATATAATCTTTAGGTGTGAGTTTTATTTTCCCAAAAGCAACTCTCATGATTATGAAAAGAAGGAAACTTTGAAAAACCTAAGGATTGAAATTTATTATATGAGAATTAGAAACAGAAACCAGACTCATTTAAAATTGATTTTTACTATTTTAATAATCGTTTCTCCTTTTAGTTATTTTGTTTATTTCGGATTTCGTGTGAGTTATATATATAATGAAATACTATCTTTTCAGTATGAAGCTCCCCCGCCAGATATGGAGAAGTTTCTCACGGCAAATTATACACGATTGGATGAAATGGCAAGAGTTTATGATGATTTATTTCAAAAAAATCATCTACCATTAAATTATACTGCAACTTGCGATTATGTGGATGGGAATTATACGGAAGTTGCGAATTACGGTTTTTCTGACAATGGCGCGCTATGGACTGGTGTTGCAATGGCAGGATGGGTTTTCCACTATAGGGCAGCGTTAAAAGAAGGTAACACTACTGATCAAGAATACTCGCTTGATGTTATTAAGCGTATGGTTGACGGAATGTCTATGTTAATGATTGTTCCAAATGGTGGGTTGGGTCCTGATTTTTCAGGTATTTTAGGTAGAGGATGGGCGGGACCAGAACATAAAGATATTCACCCAAGTCTATTTAATGAACATATTCGCCATTATAATGGAACTGGGGCTTATTCAGATTATCGCTGGCGAGGACATACGTCAAATGATGAATATGGAGGATACTATATGGGATTAGCGCTTTGTCTAAAATATGTTAATGATACCGATGTTCAAACCACTGTTGGCTTGATCATTGAACAGCTCGCTAATTACATGAAAGAAACTAATTTTCTTGGTATAAATGGCCCTGGCGGTCCATCTGGTGTTGATCAGAAGCCTAGGGTTTATACTGGGGCTTTTTGGGTCTCACTTTTATTAAAAATGGCATCAATGGTAAATCCTGATGAATATTTAGTGGATTATTACCATTTTGTAAGCGCAGAAATGGCTTATATGGCGTATACATCAAGTTCACAAGCTGAAACGATGGCTAATTATTATGCATACAATTTTGCACATTGTGTTGTATTTGCATTTTTACTATTAGAAGGGATTGAGTCTGATATTGGTTTACACTATTATAATGGGTATTTAAAATCGTTACGCCATAACACTGAATTTCACCGTAATGCCTGGTTTAATATTGTTTATCTGGCGTTAAGTGCTGATGCTGGTGACCTTCCTGATATCGAACGAGATATTGAAGACCAATTAATGCGAATGGAAATTAATCATTTCCCTGATAGACATTATCCACTTTTACCTGCTCCCCCAGAATATGAAGAAGTACAAAAAATAATGCAGTGGAAAGCCGAAATTGAAAATCACAATTGGGCCACTTTATATCATGTTGCATTTATCGAAACCGATTGGGATGAAGTATACTTTACAGAACCCTTAACAGTGGAATATAGAAGAACTGGTCATTATATGTGGGAAAGAAATGCATGGGAGAATACTACATACTGGCATGATTTACCGCTTCATGAAGAACCAGGGATGACATTTACAACGCCGTATTGGATTGCCAGAGCATTTGGTTTCATTCTGCCATCTGGATATAGGGAGGTCTAATTTAAAATGGAGAGTACAAAAATTTTGTCTAAAGAAGATTTGGATATATTAAAACAACAATCACCAAAAAAGCGTGTTTTAAGATGGATCTTCTTTGTGACAGGTATAATTTTATTCATCATCTCAATCCTTTTCTTTGTTCTTGAAGGGACAATTGATTCTTTTGTTATAGAAATGACCTACGATGATGAGGTTAGGCCATTGAATCTTTCAGTATTTTTCGGTGCAATTCTAATTACTCTCAGTTCAATACTAATATCCCAAGTATTGATGAATACTAATAATTATAGCGAAAACTCATTCCACATACCCAAATGGAGCTCCAAAAGAGAATCAATGTTATATCAATCCAAAGAAAAAAGGTTGGTAAATGAAGTTGATTTTATAAAATTTCGTAGTTTTGCAAAAAGCAGGTTTATTGCTGCAATTCTAATGATTGGTATGGCTGCTATTAATATTTCTGTATTTGGAACAGATATTGATACTGAAAATCACATTGGAAGTTGGTTTTTCTTAGGTGGACCTTCGATGTTTTATCCAATGAGCGCTTTTATGCTTCTGGTTGGAATTGGTCTGTTGATTTATTCATTATTTTCAACTTTAAATATTACGTTTTCAAAGAGTGAAAATTTCTATTTTATAGAAGAATATAGGTTTCCAATGCCGTGGATGACAGAAATCCCAAGGGATGAAGTAATTAGTGCAAGATTGACAAATGCAAAAACTGGACCTAAATATTTTTGGATAATTTTAATGTCTTTAAACTTAATCTTATGTTTTACAGATGGGTTTCATTTCCTTTTGAATCCGTACGCGTTCGGTGCTGGATTACTTGTTGGTAAATTTTATGTTTTAACAGGTTTTATTCATTTAACAGCATTATGTTTATTACTATTAAAACATCAAACTTTACTAGAGATTGTTACGAAAGAAAAGAGATATGAGATTAATTTCAATCTTCCCGAAGTAAAATCTCCAGATCTTGTTAAAGCTATTGTGAATTGTTTTGATTTAAATGTTTCGGGAGAGATTGATTCGAATATAAAACAAACTAAAGTAAAAGATTGGAGAAATTTAATCATAGGATCGATATTTCTCATAACTGGGATTGTTAGCGTTGTTACTTTTAGATTTGCTGGAGATCCATTAAGAATTGTATTATATATATTTGGATTCATGTTAGTTGTGAAAGGATTTAAAGAAGACTTTTCATCATCTAAGAATGGTTTTAAAATCTTGAAGACAAATGAAAATCAAGAATTATATGTTCAGAAAAATTGGCTCTGGTTTAAATCTGTATATAAGTTTAATAAAACCGATTATAAATATGAATTTCGCTTAAGTAAACTTAATTTCTTCGACATTTTAATGATAATTTTTCTTCCCATGGTAATTGGACTGGATATAAGTGGAGCTTTGTATTTTATTCCTGGAACGACACCTGATTTGATTTGGATGAAAATTCTACATATTTTCGGGGATTCAATTTTACTTATCTTAACCCTTAACGTAATTATCAGACCCATGAATATGCTCTTTATCAAAAATGAATTCTTAAGTTACGAATATCCTATACCAGGAATTCTATCTATTGAACAAAATGAGTTGCTAAAAGAGAAAAATTTTGTGAGTAGATTTGTTTTCAAATTGAAATATGTATTATCTCATCAAACTGATGGTCTTTGGAAACGAAAAATGGGAGTTTTTGTTTCATTATTATTTGGAATTTATTTTATGGGCAGAAAAACCCAAGTATTAGGAATCTGGCTTAGTTCTATTATTATTATTAGCCTTATCATTACCTCACTGGTAGTACGAGAATATTTAAAAAATAAAAAAAAAATAAACAGGAACAATAATCAGCATCAAAGTGTAGATGATCATCTGACTGAGTAATTCTCAGCTTTTTTTTCTTTTTGGACTCATAAGTTGATAATTGAATACTTTCTAGAAATAATTTATTCTACTAACTGATAAATATATCCCGTGATTCCATTAGATTCTTCTATTTTCTCTATGAGGTCTATTCGCGATATTAAATTTATTATATCTTTACAAACTCTTTTATTTTTTTTATTTTTTGAACATGCACACTCAACAATGAATTCTTCTAATCGATCCTCTTTAATTATCCAATTATTTGCTACCCAATTATAATTATTTAACTTCTCAACAATTTTGTTTAATACACTCATATCAAATTTCCTGAAAACATCTTCTTTTTTTATTAATATACCTTCATAAATTGAAAAAACAAATAATGCAAGTAAAATGATAAAGAACGAAATCCAAAGATAATTTTCGCTAATTAAATCGGTGAAAAATATATCTAATATCCCTAATACCAAACAAGAAAAGATATTAACAACATCAATCGTTAAGAAGAGGGTACTTTCATTATATTTTTCTATAAGATCCTTAATGTTGCCTGTTGGATGCTTTGCTAAGCGCTGTTCTCCGATTACTGCAAGAATTAACGATACAATAGTCCATATCGAATATAATTTCGATAAAACTGTTAATTCGATCACATTAAAGGCAAAAAATATTCCAAAAACTGCTAAATACTGCATATTTGAACTCCGATAAACCTCTATACAGCTATTTAAATGTATATACATCCGATTAATTATTATCGCAGGGTAATTTTTTTCATCCAAAATAGGTTTTGACATATTATTTACTATTTATCTATTTATTTAATAAAGCTTTTGAAGTAAAATCAACAATAAATTTATTAATTTCAATGCAATGGCCTTTGGATCTGTATTCATTGAATTTTTCAATATCTTCAAAAGTAGTATTGGTGATATCTCTACATTCGAGGCTTCCTAATTTCTTTTTGAATAACTTAATTAATCTATTCGCAAACTTGACAAATTTTGGAGGAGACCATCTAAGGGGGCTTCTTTTTTTACCTTCCTCAAGATTTTCATTTCCATATATTAAACCCAACAGCATTATTCCCGTTGATAAAGCAGCACATCCACCACCATTTAAGCCTATTCCTCCACTTAATCCCGTAGATAATTGTTGTAAATAGAGATCATTGATACCAGTTCTACGATTTATTTCATTAAAAATTGAAGTACTGCAATGATCAATTGATTTTATTGAATTTATTGATGAATCTGAAGAATTGATCTTAAATTCAGTAACATAATTCATTGCCCAAGCCGTCTGCTTCACACAACCCTTAGCTTTACTTGGAATTAGTAGTCCAATCTTGCCAGAAATTTTTTTGAGATCAAGACATGTTCTTTCTCGGCAAAGAGAAGATCCAAATTGTTTCTCAAATGAATTCACAAATTTTTGAATATCATTAATGAGGTTAATTTCATTTGATATGTCCCATGTTTGAGATACGGCTTTGTGCATTATTGCAAGATTTAAAGCCCCCCCAAAAATCACTCCACATGTAGATCCGTAATTATTGATTCCACCGGCTAACCCAGTCACAGCCCTTCTAAGATTTGTATCAGAGACATTATAGAGTGCTTGTATAGGTATAATCTGGCTTTCACAGCAGTTAAGAGTTTTAAATAGCAAAATTTTTGATTTTTTCACTAGATCTTCAGTTTCATTCATCACAGAAATCAATCCTTTAGAATTAAAGATTTTTTAGAAAAAAACTTAATTGGAGGAAAAGAAATTATCCTTCATAGAGAAAAGATATTATTCTCTAATAGTTTAAAACGTGATTTTGCATGAGCCAAGATATATTGATTTCGACTGAATCTTTGGAAAATACTTTGTTGGTTGATTTTAATAGAGTTTTCGTTCCCTGCCGCCCCATTTTAGAAATGGAGGTCATGAGCTCAATCCTTATGGTAAATACAAATTATTCAGAGATGCATAAAGTTGTTCAACATAACCCCAATCCAAAAGATTTTTGTCGGTTACTCCAACTTAAAGATGAAATTTTTAGAGATATTGTCGATCGATATTTTGTTGTACACAACAAGCTAAAACCCATCGGAATGCGAAATAGATGGCAGAAAACATCACAAAGACACCGAAGGATTGGTTCTGTAGATGCGTATACAGCTTCCCGTGTTCCCCTATTTTTTGCATTAGATCGGTTAAAGGTGAAATACCTTCTTATTAAAAATTTCTTTTACCAACTTACCAAGCACAACTTCGACTTAAGTTTCTACACTCCTCTTTCAGAACATGTCCCCCCTACTACGAAAGCTTATTTGAGTGATTACTATTTTCATTCATCAGTACGATATTTTGATTTGATCTCACCGAGAAAGACTATCTCTAAAAACACGAGGAGATTATTTTCTTCTCGAATTTCTTCCGATATGCTTCGTATTATGCTCTCCTATGTACATAAAGAAGCTCCGAATAGCGGAATTAATTATATGATGCGAGGGATTAAATCCTCATTGTTCACGTGTAAATTTTTATTTATGAAATTAGATGTAACCCAACCATTTGTATTTACTGGTGATCATATGATTGATGCTGAAAAAATTATGGTTGGTAGCGAATTCCTTCCTGATTTATTGGAAAGTATCTCGGATGCTCTCCTAAAGGAGAAATATGATCTATCAATAGATCTCTTTAAGGCGTTCGATTTTATGATGAGTCGGGTCTTGTTGGGTATTAATAATGCAATCAGTATTGCCAGTCATCAACGAATAAAGTTAGGTTTAAATGAAATTCAATATAGTTCAGGTGGAATCTTTCAACTTGAATGATAAAAAAAAAATTTTAATTTAATTTGATGAGAAAAACCTTTTTAGTGAATAGAATTCCCAAAACATATATGCAATCGTTCCCGGAATCATCAACATCCCTAAAAAAGGATATTTATCTCCAACAAAAATAACAGGCATATAAAAAAGAAAAGATATTATAATACAAATTCCAATCTTTTTCATCAATTTATCTTTTTTTCTATTACCATCATTAATAATTAGAATTGATATCCCCATCCCTTGAATAACCCATGGAATATTTCGGATAATTTTCCAATATTGGGGTGCAGAATTACCGATCCAATCGTTCTGAGGAAAAATAAAAATAATTAATCCAATAATACCTGTTATAATTAGAATATAATAGATTGAATTTTTAGAATGGGAGAACTCGAGACGCCAAGCATCTAACCAGAAAATAAAGAGAAGTCGCAAGCCAATATTTTCAAGTAAAATACCTATTCCAAAGATTAGGTTATTTATATCCGTATTAATTGAAAAAAAGATAAATAAACGAGCACTAACATGTCCAAAATCTCCAATTAATAGTGCAAGAAAACCAAGAAGTATGCGCAATGCGGTAGGTTGTCTTTCAGAGGGTAAAGAACTCTTTCTTTTTATCATTATTATAACAATTATAAGAATATAGATAAAATAAATAATCATAAACCCAACTTCCATTATTTCTTGTGGATCAGCCATAATCAAAATTTTGAGTTCATAATATTTAAATTGTTATGGTGCATATTCAAAAATGCTATTTATGGTCAAAACTGAAATTCTAAAAACATTACTTAGCTCAAAAGAACCAGCGATTTGTTTAAAATCATATTTAAAATTGTTGGATCATGATTATGAAACCAAAGAAGTTAAAAAAATCGCTGTAAATTTAAAAGCAACTTCACAAGTTTACAGCCAATTATTCAAAAATATTCCTAAAAAGGGAGAAATAACTGCTTATGGAGCATATCATAAATGGTATGGTGTTCATTGGCTTCTATATGTTCTTGCAGATTTGGGTTATCCTCCTGGTGATTCATCATTGATTCCCAGTCGAGACTTTGAGCTTGAATGGTTGTTTAGTGATAAACACTGGAAAAGGAAACCAACAATTGATGGCCGCAAACGGTTTTGTGCATCCATGGAAGGGAATGCTCTTTTTTCCCTCTTACATCTTGGTCTGGATGATGGACGTTGTTCACAATTAGTCGATCGGTTGGTCAAATATCAATGGGGTGATGGTGGATGGAATTGCGATAAAAATCCAAGAGCAATTAATTCGTCGTATAATGAGAGCTTAATTCCTTTACGAGCTCTGAATCTGTATACTACAAGATATGGTGATAAAAAGGTTAAAAATACCATAGATATGGCCGCAGAAGTATTTTTAAAACGAGAACTTTATAAAAATTTGCATACGGGAAATATTATTAATTCAAAATGGTTAAAACTCTCCTATCCCCCTTATTGGCATTACGATATTCTTTCAAGTTTGAAAGTTTTAGCAGAAGCTAAAAAAATCAAGGATAAACGCTGTAAAGATGCATTAGATCTCCTTGAAAATAAAAGATTGGATGATGGAGGATTTCCCGCTGAAGTAAGGTATTACCTAGGCTCTGCAAAAAGTAATATTTCTCCAGTTCATTGGGGGGGCGTAAATAAACGAAAATCTAATCCATGGGTTACTATTGATGCTCTGTATGTGCTAAAAAAAGCTGGGCGCATTAATCTTACTCAAAATTAATATGTTTATTTTTAGATTACATTCTTAAGTGGATGAAAGAAATGCATGAAATTGTTTTCCGGAAAAAAAAATACCTACAATTGCCCGCAGCAATTTCAAGTCTAAATAAAGATACAAAGATCGCTAAAAAATTATCATTTCACTTTTGTACAAACAGTAAATTCAATTTAAATTCAAAAGATTGGCCAAACCTTGAATATATTGAAATTATTGGTTGTAGATATTTTGAATTTTCCCTTGATTTCAGTATTCCTTCTAAAATCAAACAAATATTCTTTGCAAATGCCGAATATGTTGATATTATGGAAATTAAAGGTGAATTCCCTGAATTTTACAGCTGGCAATTTGAAAATTCAAAATTTATAAAATTTAAAGGTCAATTTTCAGGAGAGAATAATCTAAATACCTTACAATTTTCGAATGTGCAAAGATCCGAGCTGTTTAACAGTTCAACTGATTTACCTTTTTTGGAAAATTTGCTATTTTTGGACGGCTGCAATTTCTTTAAAGTAAATTTATCATTACTTAAAGCTCCCAAACTGGAACGAATTTGGTTCAAAAAGTCCAATTATTTAAACATTATATCTTTGGGTACAGTAGAAGGGCAACTTAAATCATTCAAATTCGAGAAATGTGCCTATCCCAAATTAAATGTAGATTTTTCCAGACTCTCACGTTTAATTCCAGACCAGAAAGAAACTCAATCCGAATTATTAAATTTCAAAGATGATAGAACCCACTTCCGTTCTGTAAAACAATTGGATCCTATTAAAACATCTAATGATTCTTTACCAGTAAATTCACTGGAAAAAGATTTTTACAATTCTGTTCAAACTGAAGAAGATTCCCTGAATTCCGCAAAAAACTTTTTAAATTCACCTACCGAAACAATTTTAAAATTCTGTCCAACTTGTGGGAACGAAAATCCACAAGATGCGACTTTTTGTAGTTCTTGCGGTTTAAAATTTAGATAAGACTAATAAAATTTGAGAATTTTATTCACAAAAGAAAATTATATATTAAACTTAGATAGAAATAAATATATGAAATTAAATGAGAACTTAAAGGAAAGAAAAATGGGTTATATCTGTTTATGTATTTACGCATTAATCTTCCTCGTTTACATTTTCTTCGATGGTTGGAGCTTTGAATGGCTAGATTATGGATATGATGGTGCCAATCAACATTTTGATTTTAATATCTTTTCCGATATGGTTTGGTCACTTAATAGTGAAGGTGAGAGAGTAATCGAATCAACTAACAATTTGCATAATCTAGTCTATATTTGTTATTACACAGGTTTAGCTTCTGTTTTTGCGTTAATCACCGGTAATGAATGGCTAAAAAAAGGTTCGATTGCTACTCTAGCTTTTCCTGTAATTAGTTTTTTTTCATCTATAAATCCATTTGTAGCAACGGATATCTTTACCTGGGATATATTTCGTTATCATTTTTATTTCTTACAAATTTTTTATGACTTAAATCATATTTGTGGGATGATAATGGGGGGTAACCATTCTTTACAACACTGCAAAAAAGAATGAAAAAATTGTTGATTATAAAAAAATGGCTCCAATTGTCATGTTTACATGGTTTTTATTTTATTTATCGAAGATTTTCTTACAGCAATGGCCATTTTGGGCACCAGGAAATGAGTTAGGTGTCATAAGCACAAATCAAATCAATAATATGCCCTTTTATTTTTACGGGTTAGAGTATATAATCGTTGTAGCCCTACTTTATTTCATTAATTTCTTGTTAAATGCTGCTGATAAATGGTTGAAAAAATCTGATTTTCCGGAACGAATAAAGATTTCTTATGCAAAATTAATAACTTTTGTCCCTTTTATAATATTTATAGTTTTAACATTGATTTTCATTGCAACGGGGCTAATTGTATTACAAGAAATTCCTCCAGAAGCCTTTATTCAATAGGGGGAGAATTTTTTTTTTTACATTAAAAAGAGTATTTTTCAATTTTTAATTGATTAAGAGTATTATTTGGAATTTTTTTTATCATTTTTTCAGTAGTATGGAAAGTAGTGTTTGTATTTAAACAGAATGCGATAGACATACAATCTATGTAGGATAAGGTTGTTTGATGTTGATATTTTAAAATACCTGCCTTTAATATAAGAGAATCATCTAAATCTACGAGAGCGAATGGGATTTTACTCTTTAAATTTGTAATTTTTATCGAAGCAATTTCTTTACCTTCAATTTTGCATAAATGATAAAAAACTTCAATTAAGACAGGTTTTAGAACAAACGCTTTTGTTAGACCTTTTCTTATATTTTGTATAAGGGTTTGTATTTTTTTTCCAGGATTTATGGAAAGGTATATTCCTAAAACGCCAGTATCTAAACAAATTTCTTTCATAATTCCAATTTCACTTCTTCATCATGTATTTCTTCATAAACTTTACCAAATTCTTCACGTGTGAATGTTCTAATTTTTTCAATATCTAAAATCGGGATTATTATAATTTGTCCATTAAGGTCATAGATTGCAACTTCATTTCCGGTTGTAAGATTATATTTTTTTCTTATTCTTGCAGGGATTGTTATCATTCCTTTATTATTAATTTTAACAGATTTCATCATTATTAATATCTATTATTTTAGAAATAGTATAATTATATAAATTTTTATATAAATTATTATAATTAGTATACCTTTTATATTGAAATTATATAAATTTATTAGAAATTCCTCTATTTCTTTCCCATCAATCAAAGAATAGAAATAAAAGTGCTCATCCTATTCTATCAACAAATGTTGCCATAATCAAGATCCAGAATGTTTTTGGGTATTCTTGATAAGTATTTTTAATTTTTACAAACAAAATGATAGACTTCCAACCATTTCTTAATAGTTCTTATCTTCTAAATTCAAAGTGGGCTAAAATTTAAAGAATTGTATTTATAAATAAAAAAAAAAACTTAAATCAGCTCTAGGAGAACTACAAGCGAACCAATCATATAAATTAATAACAAAAAGAAAATACCTACTAATTCCCATGGGCCGTAAAATCTCTGGGCTTTTTCTTCAGGAATTACCGAATCAACATTATGAAGTGCAAACTTAAGATCTACTTTTGCACTATCCTTTGAAACTACTTTTGCAAATAACCATTCTAATGAACCTTTATAATTCGCGTGTTCCCAACCCCATAGGAATAGAAACCAAATTGGGATCATACCGAAAAATAATCCCCACGTTGCATTACCTGTCATTTCAGCATTGAATATCGGACCGTCTATGAATGGTATTGAAGTTCCGTAGAAAATCAAATGAATTATTCGTAAATATATCATCATAGTCCATTGTAATGCCCAAATTGTTAGCGATAAATTACCAAATCTTCGGAAGAAAATAGTTTTCTTTGCAAAAGCTGTGCCCTTTCCCCTGATTTCAATGAAATAAATCAATATTACAAGCCCTAGTAAAGATCCTGGAATTGGAATCAGCATATCATTATTATATTTATCATCTTCGAATAAAAAGTACCATAATAACCCAACTACAAAATAAACCACACTGGTTAAGATTATTTTGTTAAGAAATTTCTTTGAAAAGTTTCCTTCTGAAAATTCTATACCGATTATCATACCTAAAAAGAATATAGAAACTCCCGGAAATATCGGATACCATCCATTTGCAATCGGAGATAAGAAGAAGTAAAGGACATTTACTATAAAACTTCGTTCGTCTAAAGTTCGATTGGGATATCCTAAAAGTCCTGCAATATTTTCAAATATAACAAGCACAATAGGTGTTAGCACAATGAAAGCAATTCCAATAATACTAAGTGTTATCATTGTAAATTTCTTTGATTTATTCTTACGTTTGCATAAGAAATATACTATAGACGTGAAAAGAACCCCATACCCAATCAACGATAAGATTTGAGTATGGAATAGTTCTGATAACATTTTCTCTACTATTCTTTCTCCAGTTTCGGAAGCAATAGCGTAGGTCAATACTCCATTTAGAAAAATTTCGATGAAATTATCAGCAATTATTAAAAATAAACCTCTGAAAATGACTATTATACCTTTTAGGTGATAGTCATTTTTATCTCTTTAGAAATAGGTTTCTATTAAAGTTTGATTAAACTACTTTTTGTTTGAATAAATTGTATATCCTTTTTTCTGTTTTTTAGTTTCTTTCATCAAATATTTGTACAATGGTCGACCTTTAATGTAAGTTTGAGGTAAATGTCCATTTTTAAGAATGAACTCTTGAAGTTGAAAGAGGTG
>JAUWPK010000339.1 GCA_030611625.1 Promethearchaeum sp.
GGTTCATTTGGATGGTTTAGAAACTAAAGATGAGCGTAGAATTGTTCCCTATATTCTTCATAGTGTGGAGCCTGGCATTTATCTTCCGGATGAAGGCATTGGTGTTCGTTCTGAAGTAGATGTCTATGTTGATGGAAATGGTATTGTAAAAGTAACTGGACCTATTCAAGAGGAAATCTTCAAGATAGATTGTTAATATGCGTTTGGTTTTTAATTATAATTTTTTTATTAACTTTCTAATTTTTTGAAAGGGATAGAATTTTTATCTAAGGTGAATTATCTTCAGTAATGTACGAAATTTCTGTTAATGATGAAGCACTTGCATATATCAAAAAATTTCAAGAGGATAATTTTCCGGAAGAGGAAATAATTGTTTTATTCGCTAATATTCATGCTCTTGGCGGGATAGTACAGCTTGAATTATATAGAAGAAATTTCATGGCTGATAGATTTGATCATTTTCAAGAATTGGATGTAAAAAATAAAGTATTTCCTTTTGGTGTTTTCATTGATCGCCAGATTATCCAAGATAATTTATTCCCTGAACGTATAGAAATAATTCTTAAAAAAAATTTTAAGGGAGATACTATTTTGGATTATAAAAATCTAGATTTTGAAGAATAACATGAATTCCAATACTTTTTTCGATTTTTCACCTGGGAAATCACTTAAAATTATTGAACATAAGGATGAAATCAGAGTTTTTGAATTTAGTTCTGATAATAAATGGTTTGCAAGTGGATCATGGGATAATCGAGTAATTCTGTGGAAAATTAGCGAAAGAAATGGAATAAAAGTAATACAAAAACAGAAAATTCTTAATGGACACTCTTCCGGTATAACATCCTTGAAATTTTGTAAAGATAACCAATACATAATATCCGGATCAAAGGATGGAACAGTCAAAATTTTGGATATTTATAATGAAAAATACATTTTTACACTTCATCATAACGAATCAAAGGTTTTTTCAATAGATATTAGCCCTAAAAATGACTATATAATATCAGCGGGTGAAGATCGAAAAATTATTATCTGGAAAATAATCAAAGATAGAGATAAGAACTGGATAAAAATTGAAAAAGCAAAAATTATCAAATCGGATAAAGGTCCTAAAGAAAAAATTCATGTAATAAGGTTTAATTCTCATATTCCGATTTTTACAAGCATAGGCGACGAAAATATAATCTATTTGTGGGATTTTCCTTCAGGAAAATTGAATTATAGGTTGGAAGGTCATCAAAAAATGATTTATACTATGGATTTTCATCCAAAATTTCCATATTTAATCTCTGGGGGAAAAGAAAAGTGCATATTTATCTGGAATTTAGAAACTAAGAATGTAATTAATAACATTCCAACCGATTCTTCGATAACATTTTTAAAATTCAGTGATGATGGTAGGTTTTTTTTAACAATTAGTTTAAAAAATGAGATTAAAATCTATGATTTTAATGATAAAAAAATTCTTCAAAAACATAAAATATGTGAAGGAACTATGTTAACTGCTGGAATCTCTGAAGATTGGTCAATTTTAGCAATATCTCCTTTCAAAAAGCAACCAACATCGATATTAATTATTTTTAAGCGAAAAAAAAGTGGAAAATTTCTCGACAATATTTAATTAGTTAAATTTAGTTATAGCTATTATATGTCGAAAAAAAAGAATTATAAAAAATTATCTGGAGCGCCACCAGAAGAATATATCGGTCGTATGAACACTCCTCCAGCACATTCAGCGCAAAATGAAACAATAGTTTCTAATCCGCATAGTTATATTGGGCGTATGGATACTCCTCCCGCAGTTAAAAAGCAATATTATTGCCCTTTTTGTGGGACAAATTTTACAGATTTAGTTAAACAAAAAATTCAATTTTACTGTGAATCATGTGGAGAAAATATAGATCCTTCCTTATTTAAATAATAACTTAATAAAAAACCTTTAAATATTTAGTCGAATTTGGTCGTTAGTCTAGGATTACGATAATCTAGCAATACTCGAATTTTTATGTATTTCGGGATAAATTTCTATAGGGTGTAAGAAGTGTTCAAAATAAAATTTGATCCGAAAAAACAAAACAAAAAATCAATAATCTCTCCTGAAGACCTTTTACCAAAAACTGTTGAAAATACTCGTGGAGAATTAATGGAATTCGATCCTCAGAAAATTATAGAATCTCTTGTAGAAGAAACTGATTTAGATTATGAAAATGCTAAAATTGTATCACTTAATGTTCTAAGAAGGCTGGGAGGGTTAGGTCTTGATTTCATTGCCGCGCCCCATCTTCGCGAATTGGTGTGTGCTGAATTAACTTCGTTAACGCTTTATAAATATCGCAATAAATATACTCGCTTAGGTATTCCTATTTATGATGTATCTCAAATGCTAAAAAAGCAAAACGGTTCAACTTTTTCAAATCTCTTAACTGCTCAGGTGATAGAACAATATGTTCACCTTGACAGATTGAGTGAGGATGCAACATATATAATTGAACAGATATCCGAATATGCTAAAGATTTGAAAGAAGATGAAAAAAATTTGATTCTTAACTCGATGGAAAATGCATTAAAACAATATAATGAGAAAAAAAAGAAGCATTTGGTTTAACATTCTTCATTAAGTATTCAATTTTTTATCAATTTTTTAATATATTAATTTATAATATGTGATATTGCTATGTTAGACTCTATTTTTCAAAGTATTAAGAATTTCTAGCATCATTTTTGGTTTATCGGTGAAAATTCCATCAATTCCCCATTCTAATAATCTTCGGACATCTTTTTCACTATTGACAGTCCAAACTTGGATTGAAATATCTATTCCCTCAATGTGGGCAAATTTTATTAATTCAGGAGTAATAAAACGCACAAAATAGTAACCTTCAGGGATTTGGAGAGCATAATATGGTAATTTGCTCCCAAAAACTTTTTTTTGTGAAATTTTTTCTCCATCATTATTATTATTTTCACCAATTATTATTGATTGATGCTTTCTGATCCATTTTTTAGCAACTCTCCAGAATTTGAAAACCTCTTTAGGACCCGCGCTTGTTGGTATATCAGAGAATTTTCTAAACCGTTTAATTTGATTTTGATGAAATGAACCAACCATGACCCTCTCTTCAACATGCAACTCTTTCAATTTTAAAGCAAGTAACTCTGGTACTTTTGGGTTCTTATCTTTGATATCCAAGTTAAACCTAATTGGAAATTTTTGTAAGATCTCATCAAGAGTTTGAATTTGAAGCCCTTTTCCTCTGTAAGGGAAATTTGGAGGATGAAAACGATACCCTGCATCTAATTTTTTTAGTTCCAAAAGAGTAAATGATGAAACAGGACCCTTTTTCTCAGTTGTTCGATCAACTGAGTCATCATGAAATAGAACGAATTGTTCATCCTTGGTTATATGAACATCAGTTTCAAGGCAATCAACATCCAATTTAAACGCATCCTCAAATGCTTGAATTGTATTCTCCGGAACATTTGAACTATCTCCTCTATGGGCTATGACCAGAAGACGATTTTTTTCTGAATTGTTTAGAAATGGTAAAAGTGATCGTTTCCACATTGGATAAAAGTAAATTA
>JAUWPK010000121.1 GCA_030611625.1 Promethearchaeum sp.
GGCTTGCATAATTGTTTCGGATATCGCTTTAGGTGCATGGCATGCGCCTGCTAACGAAATTCCGGGTACATCTGTATCAACAGTGTTTAATCTCTGGTGGAACTCTTTAAGGAATCCGCTGGGATGTTTTGAAATATTAAGAGTTTTGTTAAGCTTATCGAATGTCCGAGAAGGCATCATAGCCGCCGATAGAACAACCATGTCGAAATCATATTCTTTGATTGTTTTATCAGGGCTAAGCGTGTCTTCGAGCACTACTTTTAGACTCTTAGTTTTCGGGTCTTCTCTGATACGACCTACTTTAGAACGAATATATTTTACACCTTCTCGGCGCGAGGCGGTGTAATATTCTTCATAACCTTTTCCTGCTGCACGAATATCAATATAAGCAACCATTACTTCAAGCGAAGGGTCGTGTGATTTTACTAATTTAGAATTTTTAATGCTAATCATACAACACACACCACTTGAGCAATATTCGTTTCTATTGATATCCCTTGACCCGACGCATAGCACGAATAGAATGTTTTTTGGTGTTTTTGCATCGGATGGTCGGACTAGATGTCCAACAACAGGACCGTTAGGTGCAATCATCCGTTCTAAGGTTAATTGGGTTATTACATTTTCATATTTACCATATCCCAAATAGCCGTATTCAGGTTCGTATTCATCCCAACCTGTAGCTATGATAATACCTCCTACTTTGACTGAGAACTTAGTATCTTTTTGTTCATAATCAACCGCTTTAATTTCACAGACATTGGCACAATTTCCGCAAAGGATACAATGGTCCATGTCAATTTGAGCCACCATCGGAACTGCTTGAGCGAATGAATAGTAGATTGCTCTGCGGGGTCCAAGTCCCATATCAAATTCACTTGGGACAATTGCAGGACACACGTCAAAACATGCTCCACATCCATTACAATCATTTTTTGTGTATCGGGCTTTTTGTAAAATCTCCACTTCGAAGTTTCCAACATAACCACTTATTTTTGTTACTTCGCTTAGGGTAAATAACTCGATATTTTCATTCCGTTGAGTTTCTAGCATGACAGGACCCAAGATTCAAATTGCACAGTCGTCTGTGGGGAATGTTCGGTCAAGCATTGACATTTTACCGCCAATTGTAGGCTTTTGCTCTACAAGGAATACTTTATGCCCTTGATTTGCTAAGTCTAAACCTGCTTGTAATCCTCCTACTCCTCCACCAATGACTAATACAGCATCTGTTACCGGGACTACTCTTTCGGGTACCATTTCGAGTTTTGCTGCTCTCGCAACGCCTGCTCGAATTAGCTCTTTTGCCATATCTAAGGCTTTCGGTTGTTCTTTCATATGAACAAAGCTTACATGTTCTCTGATATTGACGAACTCCAAGTATGACGGATCCATTCCACAGTCCACTAAAACTGCTTGGAAGACTGGTTCATGGGTTTTTGGAGTTCAAGCTGCTATTACCACACGGTTCAAGTCGTTATCCTTAATATATTTCTTAAGGAAATCTGCACCTGATGTGGTTCAAAGGGAAATATTCTTATCAGCTATTATTACATTTGGTAGGGTTTTTGAAAACCTTACCAACTCATCCATATCAAGAACGCCAGCGATGTTAACACCACATGAGCAAGGAAAAACCCCTATTCTAATTTCTTCGGGATTATCGCTCATAGTCAAATTTACCGTGTTAGTTCTTAAATATTGAAAGAATACTACTGAATTCTTTTTCATCCATCATCGGAATTACTCCCTAGTTTTCCATTGTTAGAGAGACCTCACTCCAAATCATATTGGATAATATTTGAGTTTACCAATCTTTTTTTCCATAATAATATTTTGTATTTTAAAAGGAGTGAATTTAAGGAACTTCTGTGGATATTTTTTAAAATTATGGAAAAAATTATGGAAATATATATATATTTCAAACCGATAAAATGTCTTAGTTGTGTGTGAAATTAAGGTAATTATTCAATTATCCATATCATCGTAAAATAACCAGAATAAAGGGGAGGAGAAAAATTAGGGATATAATTTTTAAAACGATAATGGAACTATTAGATTTAACTGCATTCGAGTTGGAATTTCAAAATAAAGCTAAGTTAAATTTATTTAGCGAGAAATGGAAAAATTGCACATTAACAAAATCTCGGCAAAAAAAACTAAAAAATTACTTATATTACCACATAAAAATCATCCTTTTCTCCGAAAACAGTAAAAATTTTTATGAAATAACCTTAAAACCGTTTATTCATCATGAACATTACACAATAATGGATAGTTTTAAAACTTCAAAGGAAGCTGGGGGAAAAAATTTACTTCATAGAATGATGTATTATAAACTCAATCTCGAGGATTTATTTATTTTGTTAACCAATGTAATCGCATGGGAACATCAGAATTATCCTGCTCTGCTGGAAAACGCATTGTTAAATAAGTATTGTGAGGAGTATGAAGTAGGGATTCAGGAAAACGATGATTTGCTTCTCTATTATGTGAGATTTCTCGATGTTTTATCCTCAGAAGAAATTATTTCGCTATTTGATATAGATTCTTTAAAATTTACAATTAAAAGAGATTTTGAAAGTATTGGGCAAAAACCATTAGAATCTCTATTTTTATTTGCTGATTGGCCGGTAATTAATTCTCAAACTTTTTTCACGCGCTTTCCCACTTTCCGAGAAAATTTATCTAAAAAAATTGCGATGCAATAAATCATTAAATGTTAAAATCTAAAAAATTGCTAACTACAATATATTTTTATACTAATATCTTCATTAATTGAATAGGGAAAAGATTATGATAGGCAATCAAACTCAAAAGATGATATTTCCATATAAAACAGCTTATGATGAAACATGGGATGAAGCTTGGGCAAAAGATTGGAAAAAAATTCATGAAATATTTGATTTAGTTGATGAATTGGAAGCTACTTTCAATACATTAGAAGTTTCAGTTTTAAGAGAATTCTCTCAGAAAAAGTTAATTATCGATCTTCAGAAATATGCATATTCGTTGTCTGTGTGGATTATGCAAAGGTATGGGTAATCGAACATTATTTATTTCACAATTTCGATTTCTTTTTTTTGGCGGTTCATTTTGTTTGATTCTCTTTTTTAACTAATTAAATGTTTAAAATTTCAATCTGATAAAATATAATGATTTAATTTCTAAATTTTTTCACAATATATTAAGCAAATTATAAATTATTATTAAAAAAAAGTGATTTTTATGAGTATAACAATACCTCCCGGATTAGAAGACACTTACGTTGGATTATTATATGAAAGTGGAATAATATTTTTGTTTTTAATACTGCTTATCTTAATTATAGTGCATTACAGTAAGAAAAAAACTGTAAACACCCTTATCCTTTTAGGGTCATTTACTTTTATGTTTGTTGCGATCATCTTTTCCTGGTTATCTAAATTTTATTTAATTAAGAATGGTATCTTAGGATTTGATGAATTAGCTCCCAATATTGCAAATTTTTGGTTTCTTTCAGTAATGCTTCAATTTAGAATTAGCTTTGTTCTTCTGGTAATTGCAGCTGATTTTACTTATATGCTAAAAGTGAAAGTATTTGACGATATACCGAAAAAGGTAGAAAGGTTGATATTGATTATTCTTTCAATTGCAACCATTTTATTTGCTTTGATTGCAGTAGAACAGGGAAATGTTTTATTAGATGTTCTTTCCTTTTTATCAGTTTTGGTAATCATGATATATGTTTATATACCATTTATTATTGCATCTCTGAAAATGTATCGAATATTGGAAGAAACTCAATATAAACGTGCAACATTATCCTTATCAGTAATGAGTCTTTCCTTTGTGATGGTTTTTGTTAGTTTCTTAGCTGATAGGTTGATAATGCTTATTTTTGACAGCGATGGTTATACATTTTTCTATTTTGCAGCATGGGCATTTTCTATTATTGCAGCTTTTGCAGCATATTTGGGTTATATTAGAACTTCCAGAAAGAAATCACTTAAAGAAGAGAAGAAAACAGAACAAGAAAAGCAATCTTAATTTTTTAATTTATATTTATTCCATATTTTTTTTTATTGATGTTTTATTATTTTTGTAAGATCTGTTCGTTGAGATGGTTGTTTCCTTTAGTTTTGAACCAATTTTTACATCATCCATTCAAAACTATATTTAAAAATAAAAAATCTTTAAATTTCATTAAACTCGTTTGAATTTTATTTGAATTGTTCCCACTGTATCTTGTGTTATTGATTTAGAACAATAAGAACACTTACCTTCAATACCTTCGAATATTTTTTTGGCTGCTTTCTCTCTAATCATTGCAAAACACTTTCCATTGGTGCAAACATGAAAATCATGGAATATCCATCCATCTTCTTTCTCAATTTGCAGATTTGTAATTTCCATTGGATTGGCAGTTACTTTTTCTATAATTCTTATTTTTGTGTCTTTCAATGTGCCAAGTAAAAATGGATGTTTGGATGCAATTTTTAAATTTATTTCTTCACCTGTTTGCAATTTGTTTTGTTTGCGTAAAAATTGAATTGTTCGTAATAAATCTGCTAATATTCGTTCTTGTTGAAGTTTTTTGGAATCTTTAATATCCAAGTAGATTTTATATAATGGTAATTCGGTTTCAATTATTTTACCTTTATCTGGTTTTTCTTCTACAATTAAGACTTCCTTAACATTACACATATCTTCAATTAAATCTATAAATTCAAGTTCTTTTGACTCTTCCGTTGGTAATAAAGATAGACTTTTAGTAGGCCATCTTAATTTTATTTTATTTTCTGACTTCAAAGATCTAACTTCATCTATAATTTGACGGGCTTCATGCATTTGAGACTCGATTGATTCATCAATATATTTTTTTACAACTTTCGGCCATTTCTCAAGATGGATCGATGCTTTGCTTTTAGAGATCATTTCATCTTTAAACATTTTCTGATAAATTTCCTCGGAAATCATTGGATTAAGAGGTGCCATCATCAAACACAATTTGTAAAGAATGTGCCTTAGGACTGCTAAAGTTGTGAATTTTTCTTCATCTTCAGCATTTACATCAACTCTATCTCGTATAATTGTTATATACCATCTGGATAGATCATTTAGAATATAATCTTGTAAACGGTTTGGAATTGATGGTAATTCATAAACATCATAAAGTTTGGTTAATTCCTCAATTAAAGAATAGGTTTTCGATAGAATCCATTTATCTACAAGAGAAAGTTCTTCATAAACGAATTTGTGTTTCTTAGCATCAAATTTATTTAAATTCATCTTTTCTTGAGCAAATAAATACGTATTCCATAAAGTATTAAGGACTTTGAAGGTATCTGTATATTCTTTATAGTCGAAATTAAAATCTCTACCCGGTGGGACATTACCGACACAATAAAATCTAAATGTCTCTATACCTTTTATATTCGACCATCTTTTATCATCCTTGATAAATTTCTTTTTTGCTGCTTTTCTAACTTTCTTTTTAGTATCAGTCTTTTTAGTTTTATCAAATTTTGAAATTGAGGCCAATGTTGCTATTTTTCGCATATTTTCTTTTTGTTTCTCTGTTAGAATCTCCACTTTTCCTTCTATTAAATCTTCAGGTAATACTGCGTTTCCTATCGATTTTGACATCTTCATTCCATGAGAATGAACCCATCCATGCATAAAGCATGCATTATAGTTTTTACGTTTAGAAGAAAGCATAGCACTGGAAAGAAGGGAATTAAACCATCCTCTGATCTGATCTTTACCTTCCAATATAAAATCTGCAGGCTCCCAAGTATCATAATGTTCATGTCCATCAACGAATTGTTGGGAAGCCCACATAACAGAGCCACTATCAAGCCATACGTCTGCTAAATCGGGAACTCTTCTCATTGTTCCTTTATTACATTTTGAGCATTTCCAAGTTACTTGATCAATTACTGGTATATGAAGATCTTCTGGACATTCACCCGCTTTTTCCTTTAATTCGTTCATTGAACCGATTACGTCTATATCACCGCAATCTTCATCATCGCAAACCCAGATTGACAGTGGTATCCCCCATAATCTCTGACGTGAAATGCACCAATCTTGTAATGAATTTAACCACGATTTGAAGTTTGTAAAACCTGCTCTTTTTGGGATCCATAGTATCTCTTCATTTGCTTTCAACATTTCATTTCTCAAAGCAGTCACTTTGAAAAACCATTGCTTAGTTGCACGGTAAACAAGTTTAGTCTTACATCTCCAACAATGAGCATATTCGTGCTGAATGTTTTCTTCATGAATTAGAGTTCCTTTCTCAATAAGCATATCCATAATTTCACGATTTACTTCATGCACGTATTTCCCTTCAAAAATTTTTCCCGCTTGGCTATTATAACACCCATCCATCTCTACAGGAGAAAAGATAGGGATACCATTTGCAAGACCAACTTCAAAATCTTCTGGTCCATGACCGGGTGCACTGTGAACTAAGCCAGAACCTCCTGATTCTTGAACATATTCACGAGACATTAATATTGAATGAACTTTTGGCTCCTCTCCCTCTAATTCTGCTTGATAGGGGATTTCATCCGCCAAGGGATGGATATATTTCTTTCCTTCTAATTTTGAACCTGGTATTCTCTCTCCATATTCGAATCCATCTTCAGCTTTTAGAGTTAACCCTAATTTATTTTGGAGCAAATCTGCAGTTGATGCAATACCCATTATCCAAGTTTCATCTTTCACGCGCATTTTAACATATTCAATATCAGGATTGGCCATTATGTTTGTATTTGAAACAAGGGTCCAAGGCGTTGTGGTCCAGATGACATAAAATGTTTTGGGGTCTTCAACTGATCGAAATTTAACAAAAATTGCGGTGTCTTGTATATCGTAATACTCAAACTCATGTTTTGCTAAAGCGGTGCCACACCGAGGGCAGCAATTCATTGGACGAAATCCTTGGTATAAATAGCCGTTTTCCCAAGCCTTTTTTATCGTCCACCAAACCCCTTGAATATAAGTGTTTTTTAATGTGATATATGGGTTATCCCAATTCCAGAAATTGCAACCGAGCCTCTTAAATTGCTCGTTCATCGGTTCAATTTGACTTAATGAAAATTCTCTACACTCTTTAATGAATTTTTCTATTCCTATCCCGTTTTGATCCAAAATCTCTTTCTTATTTTTAATCCCTAACTTCTTTTCTATCAAAACTTCAATAGGTAACCCATGTGTGTCGTATCCAGGCGTGTCAACAACTCTAAATCCTCGCATTCTTTTGTATTTTATTATCATATCTTTGAGAATCTTATTCCATGCTGTTCCAAGATGGACGTTGCCCGTAGTATAGGGTGGCCCGTCCAAATAGAAAAATTTCTTGTTTTTTGCTTTGGGTTCAGCTTTTTTGATGAGATCATATGTTTTTTCCGTTTCCCACCATTTTATTATTCTTTCTTCGATTTCTAAACTATCAAATTTTTCGAGTGTTTTCATTTAACTTAACCTTAACCCTTAGTTTTCGCTAAACAAAAAAGGAAATCATGTTTAAAAAAATTTAGGAGAAATGCAATTTAAATTAAGACTGTAAAATAGCGAATTTCAAAAAGGGAAAAAAAATTTTAGATAAATTAAATTATTTAGATCCTATTAATGCATTCATTTGATTTTCTTTTAAGACTTTGAATTGATCATGTTCGATCTCTTTCACAAGTTTAGCTTCCTTAGTCAAAAATAGCTTCAAAGCTTGACGAACTGCTTCAGAACGGCTTGGAAAATATCCTAGATCTACCATAGTTTTAAGACAGTCAAGATATTGCTCTGGTATATTAATTGTAACTATTTTTATTTTGTTCCCCTCGTTTAAATATAATATTTGATAATTTTATCGATGTTTTGTTTTTAAGATATATTTTTTGATAACACTTCCTTTTTGTCGGCATTATTTTTAAAGAGATCTTTTCACATTTAATATACAGATGTTAAGCCGTTAACTAAGATGTTAAGCTGTTAATTAAATTAGAATAATTATTTATTTTGCCGTCGTGCTCCTTAATATAAATAACTAAACATTTGAAATAACATCAGCAATATATTTAAAAATGAGAGGATTAATTTGAATCAGTACTCATCAGCGCAAAATACAATCACAGAAACTGAAAACATTTGTATAAAATGCAAAGGCAGTAGATTGCTGTGCGGAAAGAAATCTTGCCCAATTCTGATGAGAAACTCTGTTTTAAAAAGTTTTGTTGGCATAGATCCTAAAAACTATAAAGGTAAGCAAGATATTTTCGGAGCAAGCCCCCCGGCGGTTTTTGTTGGAACTTATGGATATCCGAAAGTAAATATTGGCCCTCTTCTCCCCATTGGAGAATATGCCAAATCTAAAGATACTCATTTCTTAGATTCTCCTGAATCTTGGTTTGGAAAACCAATTGAAGAGATTGTTGGTTTTCGATCAAGCATGATTCGTTCCAATTTTAATATTAATGTCCGTTATAATGATAATCTTGATAAAACATACAGCAAATTAAACAGATCTAATCGAAAATTATTGGATGCAACTCAAGAATTAACTCTCGCTTCAAATTCAGTTGACACTGAAGCACATCTATCAAGAATACGATTCAATTTAAAATATGATAGCAATTCCGCTCCAACAGGGCCTTCTGGTAGGGCTGAAGAGATAAAGGTAGTTGATAATATCAAAGTTCTTAAACCAGTGGATAAAGTCTATTCCGATAGAGATCTCAAAGCAGCCGATGCTATACTTGATTATTTATACAAGTCTGATGATGTATCAATTACTTCTATCCAACGTTTGCTTTCAGCGGGGTTATTAGGTGTTAAGAAAAAGAGAACACTCGTTCCCACTAGATGGAGTATCACGGCCGTGGATGACATTATTGGTAAAGGAATTGCCAAGAAATTGATTCACTTTCAAACAATTGATAAGTATTATACTTTTTCAGGTCAATATTTAGATAATAAATTTCTGATAGTACTAATTCCTGGACCATGGAGCTATGAGATGAATGAATATTGGCATCGAGACTCCATCTGGAATCAAGACATTCCTGGTGTTTCCAACAACCAACCATCTATTCCCATTATTGCAACTGATTATGAATTCGAGAAAGGACGAAAAAGCTACGCTAGTAACATAACTGGGGCATACTATGCTGCTAGAAAAGAAGTTGAAGAATTTCTATTCAAACAACGTAGACAAGGGAGAGTTATTGTATTTCGGGAGATTTCTGGTGGTTATCTTGTACCTCT
>JAUWPK010000208.1 GCA_030611625.1 Promethearchaeum sp.
GAATTTTCCAATGATTTTTTTCCAAGTCAAAAATTGTTCGTGAAGTTGGAAGGATATAAAATGTTAACAAGATTATACCTATCAAAGGCCAGAAATAAAAATAGATTCTGGAATTATTATTAATTATATTCATAAATATTGCAACAATAAATGAACAAATTGTAAATATAGATGAAATTATGAGTTGATCTATTTGATCACGCCAATTTCTTATAATATAGACTTTATAAGGATTTTTAATTCCAAATTTTAAATTTACCATGAATTTTTTTCACTTTCTAACTTAATTCTAAACATATATATATATAAAACTTAAATTTTTCAATATACAAAAAAAAAAAGCTTGAATTTATATAATGCAATCAAAACTTAAATTTTTTTAATTTAAAATAAGAGGAAGGAAAAAAATATGCCAAAAATTGATTTCACGTTTAAAATTTTAATGTTAGGCTCAGAATCGACGGGCAAAACATCCTTATCGGATAGATATATTACTGGAGTCTTTAATCCCGATATACGGTTAACTGTTGGAGTAGAATTTTATGTAAAAAACGTAGAGGTCGATACAAAATCAGGAAAGAAAAATGTAAAACTTCAGATCTGGGACCTTGGAGGAGAAAAACGATTCAGGTTCTTACTCCCGACATATTGTTTAGGAAGTAGCGGAGTATTCTTTTTATACGATATAACCAGACCTGAAACACTTGAGGCTCTTGACAGTTGGATACAAATTATTAAAGAAAAGAATAATGATATCCCAATTTACCTTGTAGGGAATAAGATTGATTTAGAAAATGAGAGAAAAATTCCCATAGAACATGGAGCACAAACAGCTAAAATGAACAATCTTGTTGGTCATATTGAAGTTAGTGCTAAACGGGGAGATAATGTTGAAAAAGTTTTCCAAGAACTTACAGATATCATGTTAAAAAGTTGTTTTTAGAGGAGATAATTTAAATGGAGAAGAATTCATTTTCAAGTTTGATTGAACTTTTTAGCTCAATTGAAGTAAAAGAAAAAGGAGTTGAAAGAGTTTATGATTATCTTCTAAAAAACCACACAATAGATAATCCAAAAGATTTAACAATCAATTTGGATTTATCAATTAAACGAATTTACAAGATATTTAGTCTACTAAAGCAATTAGGATTAATCCAAGTTTATGATCGCCCTATGAAAATAACGATAAATGAACCTGTTGCAGCTTGGGAAAAATTATTATCTGAAAAAATTACTCAGATAAGAACAGATTGTGATGAAAAAATCATTAAATGTGAAAAATCATTCGTTGATATGAAAACTTCTTATAGAATTTTTCAAGAGGAAACTTCCTTACCTCCTGTAGAATATATAAACATCTTAGATAATGAGGACGCATTCGATTTTATTAGAAATGATATTATTGGAAACTCAAAGGAAATGTTTCTTACAAAAGGATTAAACTTTGAGATAAGTTCATTCGAGAAAATTATGGAAATGTTAAAAGATCCAAAATTTATGAAAAAAGAGGGATATTCAAATGCAATCATCTTAATTCAAACAATTCTAAATAGAATGCCACAAATAAAATATAGAATATTAATATCTCGAGAGCATGCACAGGATATTCTTCAAATAGTAAAGAAATTTTCATTATATACAACCAAATTTGAAGAGATTGAAAATGTATATGAAAATTTATGGGATATTAGAATTTATAAAGATACATGTGGCGATTTCATTATTCTTGATTCAAGCGAATTAATTCAATTTTCAATTGATCCAAGTAAAAAACTCTTGGGTATTTTTGTTACCAGAAGTCGTGAAATAACTGAAATTTTCTTTAAGAAATTTGAGGAAATGTACTCACAAGCCCTTAAATTAGAAGATTACTTTAAAAAGTCAAAAATAGATAGAAATCCAACAATATTAGATAAATTTATTTTTTCATTTTTCTAAAAAACCTTTCAGGATGATTGATTTGAAGAATACTCCCGAATTAATGACTTTTGATAAGTTTTATTCGGAAAAGCATCCAAAATTAAAAAATACAGAAGATCTATTCATCGGTGAAGTAGCAGGTAAAGATAGCATTGCCGCAATAATTCAAGCGGTTAAAAAATATAATATTACAAATTTATTAGGTATTGGAATATTCCATAGATCATTTTTTGGAAACATTTTTGAACCGATTGAACATTTTGAATTTGTTGATAATCTAAATTACAAAATAAATTTAGATTCTTCTAATTTTCTCTATTTAGATGTTTCAGATTTATTTGATCGTTTGATAATTCGTAATATGGCAATAGTTCAGAAATATTTCGGATATTATTCTCCATGCCCACCTTGTCACCTTTTTTTCCATATGATGAGGATCCCTATTGCAGATTTTTATGGGATTATAACAATTATAACAGGAGAACGGGAATTACATGGAGATCGTAAAAAACTCAATCAAATTGCTGAAGTTCTTTACCTTTTTAAAGAATTTCTTGAAAAAGAAGGAATAGAACTAATCCAACCAATAAGAAAAATAAGAACTGATGAAAAAATTTTTGAAATATTAGGCCCCTCATGGAAATCAGCCGAACCATTTAAATGTAGCTTTTCTAAGAATTATTATGATGAATCAGGAGAAATTCCTTTTGAAATTCAGAAAATATTGAAATCACTGAAAAATTTTTATTTTCCATTATTCTCATCAGTTGTTGAATTTGTAAAAATCAATCATAAAGAACCTGAAGAAAATTGGATCAGTGAAAAAATTAAACATATTACCTCTAAATTTGAGTAGTTTCGGATAAAAGTAATTTAAATATTTAGAATTTGATTTTAAAATAAAAAATTATGAGATTATCTTCTCTTCACGATTTCTGGATAGATTCTTGTAGGCGTAATGAATTCGCTGAAAAACAGTGATATGACTTCCAATAATCATTAAAATTATAGCCCACCAGATCGCATCTGCAAAAAAAATCTGGAAAATTATACCAATTAGTAATAATGGAACCCTATCGGTTCTTTCTAATAATCCTACTCCTCCCAAAGATTTATTATGTAAACCTTCAATACGAGCGCGAGTATATGATGTTAAAAATGCACCTATGAATGCCAATAATCCTAAAAGTGGATTTGCATAGCCTCCTAATATAATTCCTATGAAAATAGCAGCATCTCCGTATCTATCTAAGGTAGAATCCAAAAAAGCACCAAATTTTGTTGGACCTTGAAGTCTTGCAATTACACCATCTAATTGATCAAAGAATTCGATTAAAAAAAGGCATATAATAATCATAGGAATTAATCTAAAATAAAAACCTATTCCTGATAGAATGGAAAAAACCAAGCTAAGCACAGTAAAAACATTTGCAGGAAAATTTGAAAGTTTTCTTGCTAAAGGTAGCAATAATTTTTGAGAAAATTTTTTTATTTGAAAAATCATAAATCTAATTTACAGAGTTTCTTTTAATCCTTTTAATCCTTTCTCTTATTAATTTTCATACGAATGTAACTACAATTAGGACAAAAAAATTTGGTATTTTTATGAAATCCCCCTTTTCTCTTAATGGTTTTCATCTTAATATTAATTCCTTTAGCGCGACATCTTGGGCAATACATCTGTTTACTCCATATGGTTAAACATTATTGACCCCAAATTTGAACAATAACGGTTCTAATTCTAGGTCCATCGAATTCTGCAAATAATATATCTTGCCATTCACCCAGATCTAATTTTCCATTCGAAATTGGAATTTCAACAGAAGTTCCTAATAAAGAACTTTTAAAATGGGCGTTAGAATTATTTTGCACGTTTAACATTCGTTTAACAGGGACAATACTCTCTAAATATGTCTGAAAATCTCGCATAACATCAGGATTTACAGTTTGATTCATGATCAATGCAGCTGTGGTATGAGGAATAAAAATCTTGCATTCTCCTACAATATTTTCTCCCAGTTGTTGAACGAAACCATTAACCTCTTCAGAGATAGGAATAAACTCTTCTCTTTTATTTGTCTTAAGATTAAAGCTATACTTTTTTATAATCATTTTGTGAAATTCTCCTAAAAACAAATTATCATCTTTGGAAAAAAAAACTTTGGGTTAAATATCCAAATTCAACATCATTACCTTTCGCACAATGTGAACAAATTTGTGAGCTCCAACGCTTCCAAGGATTCAAGGAGTATGTCATTTGATGATCAGGTTGACAACGTTCATGGGATGATCTGGCAACGAGAAACAAGAAATCACCTCCCTCATAGAGAACGGGACTCCGATTATGAATTTTTTAAAGATAACTGGATTTACGGTTTCCATCTCGAAAATGAACTTTTTATCCTAGAAAAACTCGACCGTTTGCATGAATACTACAAGAAAACCGCTCTACAACTCGCTCAAGAATACGTAGCCAACCCCGAAAGCTACCCTCCCGAGCAAATTGAACGCCTTGTTCACGAAGTTGATCCCGAAATCAGAAAAATGCTTGAAAATAACTTGTCGCCATCAGATTCAGTGGTTAAACAGTTATCCACTAAATTCTCCTACGAGACTCAAAATAAGCTCAAAATTCTTAAGTAATCGTAATTTAATTACGTTCGGATGAAAAGGTTTCACAAAAAATTAAAAAACCAATTAAATACCATAATTAATTTAGGGAATATCAACAAGATTAAAATATAATAATAAAAATTGTTGACAGCATACAAAAATGTAAAAGTTGATGAAAATGACCGAACAAGCCAGAAAATGCCCGTACTGCGCCAAACCGCTAACTCGTCGTCCTTATTGGAAACATATTCAAGAAAAACACCCAAAGGAATTTGAAAATGACACTAGTACGTGGATTCAATTATTTAAGGATTATTCCGCTATGGGAATGAATTCCGCAGTTTCTTTGCAAGTTATTGCCGAAATTTTTAATAAATCACCAAAAATTATTGAAGATTTTCTACATGAAAAAGGGATGCTATAATTTCTCTTCTCTCATTCTATTTTTTATAGTTTTAATTGTTTTAACTTTAGTTTTTTCACATATTCTTTAATCTGGTTTACTCAAATATCAAAGTAAAATTAACAAGATCAAATAATTCTTTAACCTCGTCGTAACATATTGGTGTAATTTTGATGATATTTTTTGTTTTTCTTAAATTATTTAATATGATTCTTAATGTAGTTTTAAGAGCACCTATAGAAAAGCTATTTAACACCAATTCAGTAATACAATTAACATCATTTGGAACCTTAGATTCTCTTCCAACTTGTTCCTTTAATGAAGGACAATAAACCTCATTTGTTGAGATTATTAGATCTTTTTTATTGATATTTCTCGCTCCAATTTTCGACCCTGAAGCAATTAATCCATAAATTTGAACGGTATCAGGATATTTAAATAAGAAATTTGATATTTTTGATTCAAGTTTCATTGCAGATTTTACAGTCTTAAAAAACAAAAACAAACTTGCACCTAAGAAACCCGGTTGAATCCCTATTTTTTGTTCTATCCAAAAATCTCCCCCAGTCATTGGAATTGAAAGAAATTTCCTTCCAAATTTTTCTTCTATAACATTGTAACTATCTCCAAAATCGCCGAGTTCCTTTTCACTATTGAAAAAATCTAATGGATTAGGAGTCCAAGAAAAAACTCGAATACCTAATTTAGGAAATAAAGAAGTGGAAATTCTTTCATTTAGAAATTTTATTAGGAATTTTGATGATAATTCTTCATCATCTGAATTTTTTTGTACCCAAACACTACAAACTACTCCCCATCGATGATCAGGTGTTTTTTCAGGAGATAAAAAAGTATGGATTCCAGCTTCTGATTTTCCATAAGGAAGGGACGATTGTGCACAAAATTCAAGAGCGATATGTTTCAAAATCTCCTTTTTAAATCCTGTAATTAAAATTGAAGCCCCTAACCCTCGAAATACATCAAAACTAAGATTTTTATCTATCTTTTTCACGATCTTTTTCCATTTTTTTCATGATACATTCATGATACATGAATTCTTAAAGTTTTAAGATTTCTATTCAATAGAAAGGTAATTAAAAGGAAAAAAAGTGAATACCATGATCAAAGGAATAATAATCATTAAATTTGTTATGGATGCCCCCGATATAATTGAAACTGAGCAAGTAATTAAACAAGATGATGAAATTGGTGAAGCAGAGGGAGAAGATGAAGATTATTCCGAAGAAGAAGAAGATGAAGAAGACGAAGAAGAAGAAATAATTCCAAAATTAGCAAAATGGGAAGTCTTCAACGAGTATTATTCTGATAAAAAGGACAAACCTAAACGCGAATTTTTAGATGGAATTATGAAAAGTTTTATTGCAACGGCTACGCTGGAGGATTTAAATTTTCGAGCATCTCCTTATAAATTCTATATTGTTCCCTTAAAAATACAAAAAGAAACCACAAAATACTGTATAATCTATATTCTTGATATCTTTGAATCCTTAGAGATAGTCAAAATCCATCCAAAGAAAATTAATGATTCAATATTGGAAATTATGTCTAATAAAATTGCTTTATCTAATAAATTAAGAAATATCTATATTGAAAAGAATAATATTCTTGAGAAAGTAGAAAATGAAGGAATTTTAAAAAATGAAATCGGCTCTATCGCTAATAGACTTATAGATGAGGGAAAGTTTGAAGAAGCTCAAAAATTTATTAAATTAGCAAAAGATATCCCCTCTAAATTCGTAAATGCATTCACAAAAAGTAAAAAAGAAGT
>JAUWPK010000280.1 GCA_030611625.1 Promethearchaeum sp.
TGAGCACTAAATTCTGAGTGGTTTTCTTATTTTTTTTCAAATAGTAATTTTTTAAAATTTAAGAGAAGATCTTGCGGGTTTCCTTCATATTTATTGATGAAACCTTGCGTAGATTCTTCTTTCCCTCCGCCTTTACCATTAAAATCATTTAAAAATCTTTTGGTGATTATAGACAGGTTAATCTCTTTTAAATTCTGCCCTCGCATTGAGATAAAGTTGATCCCACCATTTGAACTTCCCACAAATAAGATAATTGCCTTTGATTCCCGCTTTAATATGCTTTTTGATAAATTTATTAATATTTTATTACTTATTTTTGGATAATATGCCGCGATAAATTTATAATCGTTAATATCCTCTGCATTTTTTATTAGTTCTTCTATGTTTTTCTGCCCTACCACTTTTGAAATTTCTGAGATTTCGTTTTTCATCTCATTCCATTCATCTTTCAACTTCTTAATTTTAGGAATAAGTAATCCTTCAGTAGTTTCAAAATATCTTGTTAATTGCTTTAATGGGTTTTTTGAAGACTTTTTTTCACTTGTTAATTCAATCATTTGTTCTGAAAAATTTCCCTTTGATTTCGCTTTGGTTAATTCTTTCCATTTTGTTAGTAATTCTTTTACCCTTTCAAATAAAAATTCTGGTTGTGTTTCTAAAAGATCGCTTAGATTTTCAGTGATTTGCTTATGTTCCTTCAAAATTTTTGTCGTTGCTGCTCCTGCCGTATAAGTTAAGCGTACAATTCCATCTTGAATCTTTTGAGATTTTAGAATCTTAATTTTTCCAATTTCTGATGTATTGTTAACATGAGTCCCTCCACAGGCTTCAACTTCAATATCAGGAGTTTCTACAACACGAATAATTTTGCCAGGGATTGCACCACCTTGATACAACCTGATACCGTACTTCTTTTCTGCTTCTGCTCGTGACATAAATCTATTATTGGATTGAATTTTCTTCTTGACTATCTTATTTGCTTCTTTTTCAATCTCATCTACTTGTTTTTCTGTTAAAGTTTCGTAATGAGTGATATCAAGATGAGCTTTTGAAGGTGTTTTCTTGGCACCAGCTTGATTAATATGATCACCAAGGATTTTTCGCGCTGCTGCATTAACAATATGAGTTGCTGAGTGGTGTTGTGCAAGTAATTTTCTTCTTCTCTTATCGAGTATTACAGAAACCGTATCACCTTCATTAAAAGATGGCTTTTTTGGAAGTATATGAACAATACATGGGCCTACTTTTATAACATCGAAAAATGGGTTCCCGTTAATTTTACCTGTATCATTTAATTGACCTCCCGAGGTTGGATAAGCGACTGAAGATTCTAGTATTACTCCCCATACATCCTGCTTTGATTGTTTTTTTATATTTTTTTTAGCAGAATCATCATCTTCTTTAGAAGAATTATTGCTATTATTGTTATTATCATTATATTTTACTTTCTGGATTTTGAGCACTTTACTTGTATTTTCTGTATCTAAATAATTATCAAAATATAGGGATTTTGTTGGTGGTAATCCATCTATATCAATTTCTATTGTTTTGTGTGTTGCATGAACTTGGGTAATTTTTTCGTGTCTTGCCATAACTTTTCCATAGAAATCATCAGGCATTTTTATTTCTTTTCCTAATTTGCGCGCGGCTGCTATAATAATTTCAGGATTAATTCCATTACTATCGTATAATTCTATCAGTTTTTCCTCAGAGATTTCAGATTTTTGGATTAATCGCTTTACAATTTTTTCTGCATTTTTTTTGGTGGTATAATATTTTTGCTTTTCAATTTCCAAAATCTTACAAACATCATCCAAATTCCCACTAACTTCTGGAAAAATCTCATATAATTCTTTTGCATGCCATCTGCAAACCTCTTCCATACTTAAATCCCAATTAAATCTATCAATAAATCCCATTGCGCGCCTGAAAATAACTCGTAAATTGTAACCTCCCCCAACATTTGAAGGTAATTTTCCATCGGATATTGCAAATAATAATGCTCTGCTATGCTCTGCCACTGAATAAACAGCAGTCATGGGCATAATCTTCTCTTTTAATATCTTAGGATCCATATCCATTTCTTTTCCTACTCTTTCCCATGCAACATCCATATTTTCCACTTCATCATTATTCAAGAAAGCTGAAAATTGTGAAAATTTATTAAAAAGATCAGAATCAACCTCGATTTTTGTTCGCTTTTTAATTTTAGATAATACGAAAGGAAAAATTGCATCATAAATTGTAGGAGTGCCTTGAGAAAACCATGCAACACGTTCTTGACCCATTCCCATATCTAAAACTTTCAATTGTAATTCTACTGGTCCTTCTGGTGTTTGTTGGTAGAGCATGTAAACTTGATTGAATAGTTCAACACCTCGACTGAAAAATTCAAGGCAACTTCCATAGTCTCCGCCTCCTGCCCATGCATCTTCTTGAACCTTAAATTCTGCCTTATCTAACCCTACTCCATCAACAAGAAAATCGTAAATGTCTTGAAACGCTTGTTCTTGGTCCCATTCTTCTTGGGAAACAAATTGATGTTGTCCTATCATCACAAAACCAGTGCAATGGCTTCCTGTTATACCTACATTTTCAATATCCCCAAATCTCAAGCAGAATTGTGGTATTAACAGTTTCTTAGCAGGTGGTGGTACTTCACCAGAGATTACAAATGGTTGGAAAGCGGCTATTGATGCCATGGTAAATTCAGTTGTGGGGTTCCAGCGTGCAACCACAGGGTATCTTTTAAGGGGTTTATAACCTCTTGGTTCGAGAATTTCGACGATCTTCTTCCAGACATCGATAAATGATAAAGAATTTTTTGTTGGATTGTTTTCAACAACTTGAAATCCTTCATTGCTGCAACCAGGTTCACCGCAAACATTTGATTCAATTGAACTCCAGTAAAAAGTTCCGCATTTTTCACATTGATATCGCTGAAAACCGTTCTTTTTCAAAGCATTTGTGGGGTAATAACTTTCTGGGTCTGCTGAAGCGATTTTTCTGAATCTTTTTTTTTGTTCTTTATCTGAAAGAAGTGCCATATTATTAATAGAAAAAATCTTAGGTTTATGAAAAATTTTATGAAAAAAAAATGGAGCATATCAAGGAATTGGGAATGCCATAAAGAAAATATATCTTGAAAATAAGAAGATAATGTAGAAAATCATTGCCAAACTAAACAAGATTTTATAAATTATTCCATAGATTTCCTTTTCTTTAATTTTTTCTTTATAGAACTTAACCTCTAAAGTTTGCCAGATTATTCCACCTGTAATTGTAATAAGAAGGTTGAGTGGATAGTACCAAAGGTAATAAATTGGCTGTGAATCAAAACCATCACTTATACTGAACCAAATATGATATGCGAATGAGAAATATAACATCTGAACTAATAAAATATGATATGTTGATCTACTGATTTTTCTTATTAAATTACTTATTTTATTATCTGGATTTTTGGGAAATATTTTTAATACTATTAGAAATAGAAAAGCTGTGTAGGGAAAGGTGAGAAAATGATAATCTCCTCCAATCCAATTCAAATAAAACTGACTTAATATTATCCTTAATCCACCCAAGCCATATATTGAATATCCGATTAAGTAAATCGTGCTTACCGGCATTAATATCCAGATAATGATATTTCTTCTTGAGAAAATTTCAGGATCTTTTGAAATCCATAATCCTAAACCAATTCCTGAAAACAAATAGAATATATGTGTTTGGAAAAACATCTTTGTAAACCACCAGTTGTACTCATTGATCCCAAAAAAAATAGTATAAGCTAAATAGTGCATTATCCACTCAATTACAAAGCAGAAAATGAATGTTGGGATCGGAGCTTTTTTAAAACAGATATATAATAAAGGAAAGATCATAATTGAACTAAATAATACAGGGATGAACCACATACCTGGACCCCAGAAAAGTGAAAAACCAAGATACAGATATCCTCGAGAATCATAAGGAAAAACTTCAAAAAGTTCTAGATGAAAAACATAATTAGTTAAAAGAAAAATAATTCCATGGATAAAATATAGAATAATATATGGAAGAATATATCGTTTCATCTTAGAAATGAAATATTCTTTTGAATAAGCTTCTTTTAAGGTATTAATTCCTTTTTCATTAAAGGAAATTCCTAAATTAAATCCCATTATTACGATAAATCCGGGAATTGCAATTCTTTCCCATAGCGGTGAGGCAAAACCTAATAAAAAACCATGAGTAGTAGAATGGTCTAAAATAACCAATATTATCATCCAAGTTTTCATTATATCTACTTGAAAATATTTTTTATCGGAATTATTTGATTTTTCTAACACATTATCTGATTTTTCTAACACATTATCTGATTTTTCTAACACATTATCTGATTTTTCCAAAATTTCATTCATTATTAAATATAAAACATATAAAACATAAAAAAATATTAATTACAACAGTTAAAAAAAAATATTCTGGAAAAAGTGATTTTTTGTCAAATAAAGAAGAATCAAAAGAAACGAATGATTCAAAAGATACATCAAAAGAGAAAGATACAACCAAAGATCTAAAGGAAATCAAAGATATTCGAGATGAAATTGATAAAAATTTACGAGAAGCCAAAGTTTCACTTGAAGAGAGCGATACAATTGGAAAAGATGTACAAGAGGAAATGATTCTTTCTGAGAAAAAAATAAAGGAATCAATTAAAACCAAAAATCACCAGTTAAAAGAAATTGAAAAATCGATTCAAAAGCAGCAAGAGAAACTAGATAATATAAATGATAAGATTTCAGGAATGGAATCTCTACACGAACAACAAACAGAACGTGTTAATCAAGTTAAAGATGAA
>JAUWPK010000359.1 GCA_030611625.1 Promethearchaeum sp.
TTGTGGAGATTATTCAGAAATATTTTGATTATGATCTGGAGTTTATGGATTATTTTGACTATTTTTCCAATCCGAATTTTCTTCATCTCTTTCTAGCGCAAGCAATCCAACACGGGTCCTCTTCTTCTTCTTCAATTATTCTACAGTTAAGCGATGCTTTCTCTTTTTCACCATTATAATGGAACCAACTAGTGTAACCGAACCAACTGTACCTATCGATATTAGTAAAGTTATTACACCGAAATTTCCCCCTTCATCATTTACTGAAAATGTAACCATATCAGTTATAGAATTACTGTAGTCGTCTGTAAAGGTGACCGTGTAGACATAAACACCCACAGAAAGGTTGTCTGGGATAAAATATGTAATTCCTAACCCAGATGTCCAGATTGAAGGTCCAGCTACAATCCCTGATCCATTAAGTTCAATTTATTCAATTTACGCTGTGACATTTATAGTGGTATGTATTCTAACATTTGTTGATTACATCACAGTTACATCATTAGAACCAATTGTAAATAGTGATTTTGATACATGGGTCTCAATAACGTTCATATTATATGTTTTAATTGGGATTATTGGCACTTTAATACCAGTATATAAATTTGGAATAAAAAATATGGAAGGATTACACAAAAAACGATTGCAAATGTTCTTTTTAGGGACTATCTGTGATTTAATTGCGGTATTTGCTGAGATTTTTGGAAATTTCACTGCATATGGTGCGTATCTTAAAATTGTGACATTCGGTTTTATTGCACTTGGAATAGTCATTATTTCTTATAGCATATCGGCAGATGTAGAAAAAAAAGAATAATATGAAATACTGGTTCTAATCATGTTTGGTATAATCTAACACTGACTGGGCGAATTTATTATAACGCTTCACTTGAGCCATAGATTGATTTCGGGAAATTTACCGAGTTTGAGAATAAGTCTCGAATCGATCTTAGACCTGTGAGAATTTTGTTTTCTGGGTTGACTGAAACATCCTACGTATGTAAAGGAACAGTTTTCTTAAGTCCATTCTTTTGAGGTTTGTCTTCTAATGTTATTTAATTTCCTATGTGTGTTGTATTTCTTCTTAGGGCTAAACATTTCGACAATTTCAGCATAATAATGATTTAGGAATTGGGCAAGCAGATCTAATTCATCTTTATCAGTTGGTGGTTTCAAATATTGTTTAACGTTGTATTTTTGAAAATCTTCTTTTGTGTTGTATATTCTATTCATACGCATTTCCAATATTTTTTTTGCATTTGCTGCATTGAGGGATTGGAGAATGTTACCAAGTTCAAACCAATTCTCACGTTTTACTTTTGCCGATTTTGGACCAGGTGGCGCCGCAATTTCCAGAAATATTTGATCTCTATCCCTTGAAATAATCATCCATAAAGAATTAGACTTTAATTTGGTAATCTCATTACCAAAGCTCTCATATATGTCATGGTTTGTAATCCTATAACTGAATTGAGCAAATAAAAAGTGAAATGATTTCTTAAGTTGTTTCAAAAATTTTGAATCTTGCATAGTGGTTTTTCTCTGTACATTCTTAATCAGTTCAGCAATAAAAAAGTACGGGTCATTGAAAGCTTGCATCCACAAATCCTTTGCCAGCTCATAAATCTGGTGATATTTATTCTTCAAGTAACAATTGCTGTGTGATGTACAAAAACATCCTTCTCTCCTTCATCAGGAGTAATAAATCTTCAAGTATCGCTCTTTTCTATTTCCATAGAGAGATTAATGGACAAACTTGAAGTATCCAGAAAAGATATAGCTGGCACGATTGCATTTTGGAAGGTGTAAAAATTGTAATAATGCTAAACTTTGGGTGTCTTTGCTTTTCTTTTGGCGGGAAGGAGAATATTTAATATTGTGCATAAAAAACTAATCCCAATTATCAAGTAAATAATGATATAGACCCTGAAGAAAAAACATTTGAGAAAATCTCAGAAATAATACGAATTGCCAGTGCAGGTTCTTCTTTTCTGATCGAGGAGAAGGGTCCTAATGGATTTAAGTCCAAAGATGAAATTTTATCAAGGATCACCCCACAGAATGAAATTAGGAATTAATTAATAATCTTTATTTTTTTTTAATTTTCATCTTGTAAGACCAAAATTTAAACGATTGGATTTGTTATTCTTCCGTACTAAAATACCAAAATAAACGCGAATTCTTGGGTTTAAGTTGGAAATTTACGAGTATCTTTGAGAATTCCTAACTTTTTTTTACCAAAATAAACGCGAAATTCCAATTAATTTCGATAATTCATGACACATTTGAATTAAGTCGGTTATTATACTAATCTGTTTAGAAAAGGAAGTGATATTATGAAAGAAGAAATAAAGAAATATTTTATTACATGGAAAATCCCGTTAATAACTGGGAAAATGACTCCTCTTAATTATTATGAGGTAAAAAGAGGGCGAGGACGGATAAATAATAACATATTTTCATTTCGGATCTAATTTTTTGGTTAATTATTTGAATCTATCACACAGTCACAATCTAGATATTTAAAATCACAATGCAATCTCCCAATTAAAATTCTAATCTGGAAATTGAACTATGGAAATGATTGGACAAAACTACAATTTGGACAATTATACATTTTTACTTGACCACCAAACTGAGCTACTTTTTTTTTTATTCATTCATTCATCGATTTTCAAAAGATAAATCCCAGTAAAAACATTTTTCAATCACAAAATTGCAGTATGTAATATGAATCAAGTATATACAGAATTTAAAGGAAATTTAGATGAAATTTTTAATGATCCACAGAAATTAACCTTCTTGGTTGGTGCGGGGATTTCCATTGATGAGCCTGCAAATTTATTACCGGCAACATTGTTTACTCAGAATTTACTGGATTTATGTGCAGTTCCAGAGGAAAAAGACCGATTACTAAGCATTAGCACGTTACGTTATGAAATGATTGTGGAGATTATTCAGAAATATTTTGATTATGATCTGGAGTTTATGGATTATTTTGACTATTTTTCCAATCCGAATTTTCTTCATCTCTTTCTAGCGCAAGCAATCCAACACGGGTCC
>JAUWPK010000175.1 GCA_030611625.1 Promethearchaeum sp.
ATTCTTGAAATCTCAACATCGCTTAAACGTCGTTCAACAACTGTTTATAAATTGGTGCCAGATAATATTTCTAAAGGTATTTTTAATAATAAATGGAAGATATATGTAAATGAAAAACTAGGAGTAGATAATCAATGATAATACGTGAAGAACTCGAGAAACTGGCTAGGACTAACAAGAAGAGTCTGTATCATCTGGAAAAAGCTTATCTTCAGACGATAGCTTTGCAAGCTCTTTATACAAAATTTGATTTCACATTTAAGGGAGGGACAGCATTAATGATGTGTGCTCATCTTCCACGATTCTCTGAAGATCTCGATTTTACTGTTCCTAAAGCCAAAAATGTACCACTGGATTTAATTGCTAAATCAATTCAAGAAGAATTCATAAATTTTGGCATTCCTTCAAATGTAGATAATCAAAAAGAGACAGAAATAAGTATGTCATTTCGGATTGGAGCAGAAGGACCATTATTTGATAGTGAAAAAAGCAAGTGTTATCTGAAAATAGAAATCAGTTCTCGAGAGCAAGTATTACTACCTACTAGGAAAGAGTATCACCAACCAATTTTTCCAGACATTCTCCCCTTTAATATCTCTTTTATGGATTTACATGAAATTTTAGCAGAAAAAATCCGTGCAGTGATGAGTCGAAGGCGTGCTCGAGATATTTTCGATCTTTGGTTTTTATTGATTAAAGATGTAGAAATTAAGTTGGATTTGGTTCAATCGAAATTGGATTATTATCATATTGAATGGGATCAAGATGATTTTTTAGAGCGTTTGAATTTTCCTCAAAAAAAGTGGATGCGGATTATTCAACCAATAGTATGGCAATCTGTTCCACCATATAACCAAATTACTGCACAAATTTCTGAAATCATTAAACGTCAAATATGAAATTCTATCCAATTTTTGAAATATCTTTTTCCAAACTATTTAGGATGAGATGGGCCACGTTTTTTCCACCATTCATTGTATTTGCGACACCGCCAGTACTTTCACTCTGACATCCCGCATAGAACAGTTTATTAATTGAAGTTTGATGATCGAATCCTTTTTGTCCCATAATGGGGGGAATTCCTCCAAAGCTATGGTGTTTAACTTTGATTCGCTGACGGAAATCTTCTGGTGTCATAATTAAGCGAGTTTTTGTATGATCTCGCAAACCAGGAATCTTTGATTCAGCATATTCGAGCAGTTTATCTGCTAATTCTTCCCGTTGAGTCTGCCAATCTCCATCTTTTATATGATTTGGAGCAACTGTATAGACGGTAACCGCATGATGTTGGGCGGGAGCCATTTCCGGTGAATGCATCGAAGGAATATATATCAAAAATCCATCTTCTCCTTCGTGATAAATTCCATTACTAATTTTTTCCACTGCATTTTCGATATCATAGGTACCGTAATAATAACAAAGAGCTGCAGGTTGATAGGGGCTGGGATCAAAATCAATACCTATGTGCACCATAAAAATTGATTCCATATATTTTAAAGAATCAATATATTGTTGGGTCTCAGAAGAAATCTGCTCCTTGCCAATCAAATTATAAAATGTAGACTGGATATCGCCAGTTGCAAGAACTATATCTGAAAGAATTTGTTCTCCATTTTCCAATTCTATCCCTATTGCTTGATTATTTTCAATGAGAATTTGTTGAACATTTGACAGAATTTGAATTGTTCCCTCATTTTTTTTGATAAAATTTGCCAAAAGCTTAACCATTTCTCCACATCCCCCCAAAACGTAATTGTATTGAGGTTGAATAGTATGTTTATCTAAAATAATTGGGATTCTTTTGTCAAAGGCAGTTTCAATATTTACCATAGGTATGGCTACACCTTGAAATTCACTAGGTCTAATTACAAAATCTGCAAGTATACCTGCGAACAATCCTTTAATTTTATCATTTGAGAAGAAATAATCCAATAATTGAGTTGCATTCCATTCTTGCATTTTTTTAATGGGAAGAGCAGTAATTAATAGTTGAATTTTCAACAAGAATTTTTTGAATCCTTTTGCTTGGTCTGATTGTTTGAATAAGGTTACTAATTTGATCATTCGAAGATAAAATTTGAAATATCTATCTAAATTGATACTTTCTTCAGGAAAGAGCTTTTTTAGCATTTCAGACCTCCAGTACAAACCTTGATACTTCTCTGGTCGCCAAAACGTAAAATCTGGGGTACTTAATCCACGATCTTCATTAACAATTCTTAATTGTTTCATTAGAGCTAACTCTTCTAATATATTTCTTACCGGTTCATTTGGACCGAATCCTTCTAAAAGTAATGGTCCTATATCCCATTTATAACCATCTTGTTCAATTGTTGCTGCAACACCTCCAATATCAGAAAATTGTTCGAAAATTTGAACTTGATGGCCGCTACGAGCAAGAAAGGCTCCTGCAGTTAGACCTGCTAGACCTGCTCCTATTATAGAAATTCTACTCATAATTTAGCTTCGCCTTGATTATATATGATTTCAAAAAAAAAAAAAAATTTGTTTGTTTAAATTCCCAATTCTTTAAGTTTGATAAGATTTGCTTCAACTTTTTCTGGAGTTAAATCATAATATTTCCAAAATAACAGTGTGCAAACTAAGACCAAAATCGCAGGCACAATTGCTGTGTGAATGCGAATCCCGAACATTACCAATTCGATATTATCAACACTATCTGTCATATCTGCCAAAGTGGGATTACCTGCTACGAATCCAGTAGATAAATGTGCCACTGCAATCACGAAAGCTTTGAAAGCTTCACCGAAGCGAATTACAAATGTTTGGAATCCATAGTATAGGGATTGTTCCCGTTTTCCCGTTTTCACTGCTACATTATCTAATACATCACCCATGGTTGGAGGATTAATAAACCATTGTCCTCCCAAACTGATTCCGAAGAGAAAAATACAGATCACCCAAGGAATAAGGCCTTCTATAAAGATCATAGGAATAAATGTTGCAAACATCAAGAAACCAGCAATTATGCACATTTTTTTATTATTATTTACACGTTGGGAAATAATGACCCAAAGCGGTGTCGAAATTAGTGCACCTACCAACATTCCTCCCATGATAAATATAAGTGATTTATTTTCAGGATCGTCTAAAATATATGTTACAATATAAATAGCTGATGAATTGAGGAGCGCAACTGCTGCTTGATATCCGAAATAGAATAAAATTTTCATGGACACAGTTCGATCGGTTAGAATATCCTTTGCAACTTTAAGAAATGGTTCGTCCGCTTGACCTTTAACCCCTTCCCTATTTTTATACTTATCCCTCATTTTTTTGGGTTCAAACACCCCTGGGAGATAAATAATTAGGAAAATGAATGCTACACCAAAGGTTAATAATGCCGCAGTCCTATAACTCTCTGGAAAATTTTGATCTGCAATTAAACCGGTTAAAACAAAAGCCAAAACTAACCCGAAAATACCTAAAAAGGTTCCCCATCCAGTAACTACTCGGCGTTCGTAAGGTTTCGTGAACTTCTCTGGAAAGAGTGATTGGGAGTTTATATCAAAAATAGTAAAAGTTGTGTCATATAACAACAAGGAAATTACATACCATGCAAAAATTTTCCATTTATTGGTAGCAACTAAACTTGTGGTTCCAAACCATCCGGTAGGTACAAGAAAAATAATCAAATAGGAAAAGATAAACGCAACGCTTCCAATAATTATCCATGGAAATCTTCTAAAACCCCACTTTTTTTCCCAAGGCATTATGTATTTTTCCATTAAATAGCCCATCAGAGGATCATTCACAGCATTCCATATCGCAAAGATCAAAAAAGCGGCAATCGCATATCCTGATGATAAACCGATAACTGATTCATAGAAAAAAATGGTGTACAACCCGAAGGCAGCTGTATGCCATTGGCTAAACATATCACGAGCACCAAAACTAATATGGGTCCATCGTGAATATTCAAATGTCAATTCTTTTTTTTTTTCACTCTTAATTTCATCCATAGTTTTTCAACATCTATAATTAACTTCGGTATTGAGCTTTATAATTGAATAGGTTTAATTGTGTTTATGATGATAATTTTATGGGAATATTAACATATTTTTGGAGGAAGTAGGAGTTTATACAATGTTTATTAAGGTAAAAAATGCATTTTATAAGCAAATATATGAAAAAATCCCTTGAATTCTTCATTATTAATATATAATAAGTGATAATATGAAAAAAATAATTATAATAGGTGCTGGTATGGCAGGTCTAACTGCTGGGGCTTACTTAGCTCAAGCAGGTCATAAAGTAGAGATATTTGAACAATTTCCAAAAATTGGTGGAGTGACGGCAACACTTTCTAAGGAGGGCTTTAGTTGGGATTTAGGCCCCATGCTCATTCAAGATTTTCGTCGTGACGAACCAGCAGGAAAAATCCTTGAAGATCTGGGAATCTATGATAAAGTTCAATTTCTACAATCAGATCGGGGTTTAGTTATGCCAGAATTCGATCTATGGAAACCAGAAAAATATAATGGACGTTATTGGCGAAGAGATAAATTAATAGGCTTGTTTCCATCCGAAAGTGAAAATTTAATTAAATATTATCAATTCAGAGAAAAAGTTCAAAATTTAATGGCGATTTCTCGCCGTATTGAAACCGCTACTGGTATAAGTAAATTGTTATTACAATTACGCTTGTTTTTCTTATTTCAACGAGTTAAAGATAAGAGAGCAATGTCGGCAGCACAGCTTATGGACGAATTTTTTAAAGATGATGCAATTAAAGGTGTTTTTCTCGGACTTCTTGCGGATTTTGTAACTAAACCTTCAGAATTTCCAGCTTTGGGTATCCCGATCATTAATAATGAAAATGCATTTGACATTCGGGTACCTCTTCAAGTTACAAGTGCTGGACCACGTCCAAGTTACCAATATATTCTCGGAGGGATGGAAAAACTTGTATCAGCATTTGAAGAGTATATCCTTGCTCATGGAGGAAAAATCAATATTAATTCCCCAGTTGATAGTCTTATGATTCAAAAAAATCAAGTTCAAGGTATCCGTTTGAATAATGGCACAGAAATTAAAGCCGATATAATTCTTGCAAGCGGAGGCGCAAAGGAGTTTTTCTTTAATGTAGTGGGAAGAGATAACCTTCCTCCAACTTTCGTTGATAAAATAATTGATATTCCCTTAATGGAATCGGTTCATATGATTCATCTCGGAATTGATCTTGATCCTCGTAAATTTCAGCGCGCTGCTTTATGCTATTATATTGGAACAAATGATGTTGAAGGAGCTGTGGTTCGTTGTCGAGAAGGAGTATATCATGAAGGAAAAGATGGTTTTCTTATATATGTCCCTTCCCTTCATTCCCCAGAAATGGCACCAGATGGGAAATTTGCTATGACCATATATACTATCGCTCCGAATAAGTTGGATAGTGGAACATGGACTGAAAGACGAGAAGAATTTTCAGAAAAATTGTTAGTAGAAACTGAGAAAATCATCCCAAATTTACGAGAACATATATTGGTTAAGGAAATTATGACACCTGCAGATTTCCGAACTCGAACCTATCAATCTCATCATGCCTTTGGGGGACGGGCTCCGATTATGGGAAAATCGGGTGCACCTCACAAGACACCCATTGAAGGGTTATGGTTCATCGGATCTCAGAGTGATAAAACAGCAGGAGGATTGCCAGGGACGATGTTGCACTCGAAAATTGTGAGCAAAGAACTTTTAAAGACATTTCTCTAATTTTTTTCATCAATATTTCTTAATTCTTCAAAGGAATCATCTAAACTGGAATTAAGGCGTTTTTTCTTTGAAGGATACTCAGCAATTATAAATCCGACAGCAATAATTATAAAACCAATCAAAATTTTAGTTGTCAGCACACCATCTACAAGGATAATACTTGAGAATACCCCTACAACTGGACCGAGTAAAGTTAAAATTGCGATATTTTCAGATCTGATCTCTTTATTTGCCAAAGCAGTATTCCACAATAAATAGGTAATCCCAATACAAATAAATCCAAGATAAAACAAGTTCAACCATTGCCCCCAATTCAACTGAGACATTTCTTGAGATACATCTCTAATAAAAGATAAGGGGATAAATATTACAGCTCCGATTAAGGTGATAGAAAATGTAATGTGGATAGGTTTTTCTTTCATTGAGATAGGTTTGGTGAAAGCGGTATAACCTCCCCATAGTATAAAAGATATTAGTGAAAATAAATCACCCATCAAAGTAGAACTTGAAAAACCTAAATTTGCATCAACTAAAAGAATTAAAACTCCAAAAATTGTCAAGACTAATCCGATTAGATATTTAAATTTAGGCTTTTGCTTGAAGAATATTAAATTGAATATCACTACCCAAAATATTTGAGTATTTGAAAGAATGGATTGATTTATCGGTGTTGTTAGCCCTAATGACCAAAATTGCAATAAGAATGGAATAACATAGAATAATACTCCGATGAGAATAAAATATGATAAATTTCTCTTAAAGACCTTATACCATTCTTTTAATTGATGAGTTATTACAATATAAGTAAATAAAGCTAACACACCAAAGAATGATCGAATTGCCGAATAAGTAAGGATATTTAAGGGTTCGGGGGTAACTTTTATTGACAAAGGAAATGTAAATCCCCATAAGATCATTGAAATTATCGCATACAAATATGCTCGGGCCTTGCTCATTAATAAATTCCTTGGTTAATTGCTTGAAATACAAAATTTTAAAATATATAATGAGAATTTAACTTTATTATTCCATTTGTGATAAAAATGAAAAACTTATTTGCAGGATTAGATGTTTCAACGCAAAGTTGCAAACTGATTGTAATTGATGTAGATCTGAATAATTTAGTATTCAATTCATCACTGAATTATGATAAAAATCTTCCACAATACGATACAATTAACGGAACTCGAAAAAATGCAGGTTTTGGAGTGTCTGAATCAGATCCATATATGTGGATTGAAGCAATCAATATTCTTTTTGGGAGACTTTCAAAAGAAAATAATTTAATTTCTGATATCAAAGCAATCTCTGTTTCTGGTCAACAACATGGACTTGTTACAATTAAATCTGATGGTTCTTTATCGCGCCCTTATTCTAAATTATGGAATGATTTCTCGACATTAGAGGAATGCGAATTACTAACAAAGAGTGTTGGTGGTAAAGACAATATGATAAAATTGATAGGGAACACTCAACGAACCGGTTATACTGCCCCAAAAATACTCCATTTATTAAGAAACGAACCTGAGAATTATGAAAAAACCACAACGATATTTTTAGTACATAACTACATTAATTGGTTTCTTACAGGCGGAAAAAATGGAGGAATTGCTTTAATGGAACAAGGTGATGTTTCAGGCTCTGCTTTATGGAATCCAGTTTCAAAATCTTGGGCTAAAGAAATAATTTATGCAATTTCTCCAGATTTAATGGAAAAGCTTCCTATGGTCAAAGACAGTAGAATTCCAATCGGAAAAATAGGAAAAGAATTTGTTGATAAATTTGGTTTTTCTGAAGATTGTCTAATCGCATCCGGTTCGGGAGATAATATGATGGGAGCTATCGGCACGGGAAATTTCGTGGATGGCATAGTAACAATTTCCTTGGGGACAAGTGGGACTGCTTATACTTGTATGAACACTCCATTTGTTGATCCTGATGGC
>JAUWPK010000233.1 GCA_030611625.1 Promethearchaeum sp.
ATCATCTGCAAATGCTGGTCTAATATCTCCTGGTGGTGAAACTGGTATTTTATGACCTTTATTCTTACATATATCGCAACCAAAGTTATCCAATAGAGGTACATTGCAATGATCACACCAAAATAAGTTAATTCTCCCTAAATAGGGTACTTTCATTCCTCTTTTTCTTTTTTGAAATCCTTGAGGACCTAATTTAGATGTTGACATTCAATCAAAGAAAAATTTGAAAAGTAAAAAATTTTAGGATTTTGATTTAGAATCATATAGATTACTTGCAATTTCTGCTACCTTTTTCCGATATTTCGGCCATGTGTATATTCTGAGAATTTTTAAAGAACCCTTAAAATGATTGAAGAAAACTGAATGATCCTCAAGGTGTACTGGTTGTTTTTTACCATTTGCTAACCTTTTAAATGTATATATCTCATTCGGTCGTGTTTGATCTGTGTGCGAATATGGGACATTAGGACTACTGGGCAAATCTATAAAAATATCATTTAAAGAAATCCCAGATTTTACTGATATGTTCTTTTTCAACTCATTAACGTCAATATTTTTATTTGATATTTTTATTTGGGATTCGAAGCAAGATTTTAATAGTTCCCTTTTTTGAATTTTTTTCATCCAAATAGCAGAAACTGGATTTCTTATCAAATCTGTCCATAGTACATAATCATCCCATTTAAGAAAATCTTCTGGTGTCGAATATTTTAAAAATCCTATTTCATCAACTACACTTTTCATAGCTTCTTCTAACATTATTTGAACTGCCCTACAAGTTTTGTGGAAGTAAATTGTCCGAAAAGAACTGATACGAGATAATAAAAACCCTTCTAATGATATTAATGCCTTTATATCAACGCCTAAAAATCCATCTATTTCATCCAAAGACAGTAATAATCTATTAATATCTACAGATGCTTTCTCAGTTCCACAATGGTAATTGTCTCTCATCAAATAATCCATTGAATCCACATTAACTGCACTTGTAATCATTTGACTTAAGAAATAACCCTTTTCGTTTGCTTTCCCTATGATTTTCCCTGTCGCAATATCTGAAATATAATTTTTATCGAAACCAAATTCTCCTAATTTATCCCCTATTTCTGATTTTTGGATTAGCCATTCGGTGTAGTCTTCATGATCTTTATTATTATATTTTATTAGTAAGCTCTCAAAATTATGAGAAAACGGACCATGTCCGATATCATGACATAATGCAGCAACTACACAATCATTAATATCTTCATCAGATATATCAACTCCTTGTAAATCTCGTAAATTCTCTGATAATTTTTTTGCTAAATATGCAACTCCCAAACTATGCTCAAAACGCGTATGATTTGCTCCGGGATATACGTGAGATGCCCCAGAAAGTTGTCTAATCCTCATTAAGCGTTGAAATTCCCTTGAATCAACAATTTTTGTAATAAAATCAGGTAGGACCATGAATCCATGAATTGGATCATTTATTTTAATAGTGGACCCACGAATTTTTTTTTTCACAATTCTAAATTACTAACGATTTTTTAAAAAATATAGCTAATTTTAAAAATTTTCAATTTTAAATAAATAATAATAATAGTTTTATTAAAAAAAAATTATTAAACATTGGAGAAGAATTTTTACTTGGCAAAAAAAGAATTAATTGGAATCTGCCCAAAATGCAGTTTACCAATAGAATTATGTGTCTGTGAATCACTTGAGCAAGAAGAACAGACAATAACTATTTTTATAGACAAACGAAAGTGGGGAAGAGCAATGTCAGTTATCTCATTTGGCGGATTTAAGGGTGCTAACCTCAAGAAAATATGCAAAAAAGCTAAGGGATTTTGTGCTAGCGGTGGTACAGTTAAAGGAAACACCATTGAAATTCAAGGAGATCATAGGCGGAAGTTAAAAAAATTTCTACTAAATCTCGGATATTCTGAAGAGAATATAGAAATTATATAAAAATTGTATAAGTGGTTTTTATGGGAGTTCTGGAGCAAAATAATATCTATAAAGTATTTTTTCAAGGAGTATCAGACGCAAATTCTGATGATATAAGCTTAACTTTTTTTAAATTTACGGATGAAGTATATACTTTAGATGCTTTTCCTTCTTTTCTTTTGGATTATAATGAATTAGCTCGAAAGAAGAAAGTATATTCCTTTGCTAATATTAAGGAAACTCTTCCTCTCGGAAATGCTTCAAAAAGGGATATAATTCAATTTTATGTGCTCTTATTTACTTTTACAGGGACTAATGATAAAATTAAAAAAAAAGGTATTTTAATTGCAAAACATAAAAAAAAAGGTTTCAACATCTTAGGAGAGTGGCCTTATAATCCTAATAAAAATGAGAATTCAGCCACACTCGAATATAATAAAATTCTAATTCAAATAATTAAAGAGCCTAATTTATTTAAAAACGTTTTATTGATTAATTAAAACATCCCTTCTCTTCCAAAGCAAAAAATTTAAACAAAATGGTTTATTTCATATTTTATGGAATATGTTTGCGCAAAGTGTAAAACATTAATAACACAAGAGAGTTTAAACCAATTACCTGGAATAAAATGCCCTGCATGTGGTCATCGTATACTATATAAGAAGAGACCTCCGGTAATAAAAAAAGTTAAGGCATTATAATTTAATTCAAAACCTCTTTTTCTTTCTTCTAAAATTAATTAGTTATTAAAGGTTCAATTTTCAAATTTAATTTTCCTACCAATTCTTTATATCTATTTCTAACTGTTACCTCTGTTATATTTGCAACTCGAGCAATTTCTTTTTGAGTTTTTCTTTCCCCGTTACTTAAAACCGATATATAAATTGATGCAGCTGCTAGTCCACAAGGATCTTTACCGCTTGTTATCCCAATTTTTTTAGCAACATCTAATATTTTAATAGCTTTAAGTTGAGATCGCTGAGAAACGTTGAGATCATTACCAAATCGTGCTACAAAACGGTTTGGGCTTATTGAAGTAATTTTTAAATTTAGTTGGCGCAAAATTAATCTGTAAGATTTTCCCAATTCCTTTTTTTCAATTCGAGAATTTTTTGCAAATTCATCCAAAGTTCTTGGAATTTGAGATAGTCTGCAAGCAGCATAAATTGATGCCGCCATCATTGCTTCGATTGACCGTCCACGTATTAAATTTTTGTTTACTGTTTTTCGATATATCAGAGCCGATGTTTCTTTTAAATTCTTTTGAATTCCTAATTGTGATGCTAATCTGTCTAACTCACTCATAGCGAAAGCTAGGTTTCTATCAATCGCTGAATGAATTCTCATTCTAATCTGCCATTTCCTTAAACGATAAGCTTGGGCTCGCTTAGTAGGAGATAATTTTTTACCTAAACCATCTCTGTCTCTCCAATCAATAACAGTGGAAAGTCCTTTATCATGTAATGTTAAAGTAAAAGGTGCCCCAACGCGTGCTCGTTTTTCATAATCATGATTATTAAATGTTCTCCATTCTGCACCTTGATCAATTGTATTTGACTCTAAAATTAGTCCACAATTTGTACATATTAATTCTCCTCTTAGAGAATCTTTAAAAATTGATTCAGACCTACATTCTGGGCAATTATGTAACGAATCACAAAAAAAGTTTTTTTTATTGGAAGCTTCCATTGATAAATGATTTTGAACAATTTTACAATATAAACTTTGTAAAAAATTTGACCGCCTTTACTGATTTATTTATTTAATAGAAAAGATGTCCGCAATTATCCATTATGTGTAGAAAATTTGTCCGCAGAAAAAAAAAGTTTTTTTCAATCCAGAAATAATTAAAGAAATAAAATTTCATTTCTTTTTTAATTCTTTACTATCTTTAATGACAGGAGGAACCGACTCTTTCAAATTTGAAGTCATTGATTTTATTTTTGAAGGAGAAATTGGAAACTTCATAGGAAAAAGTACGAATATAAGATTTATCAAGAGTAAAATCATGAGAATTATCGCACTGATACCAAAAAATAACTGCAAATTTTCAAACCAATATTGCCATTTTATTGGATCAACTGTATTATTACTAAGATTAATGAAATTCGCATTTCCAAGTGTAAACATCTTCCAAAGCAAACCAATAACCAAAAGCAATAATGTGATTGTATTTAGAAGGCTCAAATACCATAAATTTGTTGTGTTTGAAAGTCTTAAGCGCCAAATTCGAGATTTATCATAATTTTTAAAAACTTTATTATTTTTACGAATTTGATGGAGTAAGAATATATTTTTAAGGTAGTAAATTACCCAAAATTTCTTCATGTTGGGTAAATGGCTCATTATAAAATTCTTTGTTTGAACAATTTCAAGATGATCCTGTTTCTTAACATCTAGGGAATTAATTAAGAAAATTTTTGGATTGAAAAATTGATTAGTAATTCTTTCAAATAATGCATCTGATTTCAATTCATTATAAGTAGTGCTCTTTTCTCCCTTATAAACATAAAGAGTTTTTATTTCCTCATTTAATACTAAAACAACATCTTCAGGACTGACATTCTTTGTTTCAGTAATTTCATTTTTAGTTATTTTAAATAATTTCATTTTCCAACAAAAATCTCCGATTATATTAAAATAATTGTATCTGGATGTTTAAAATTGTAATGAAACTGTAATGAAATATTTCAAATAATGGTGAAGAAAAAATCTTAAAATCCAAAAATTCGTCTAAAATCGGTATAAGCTTTAGCAATCTTTGTTAAAACAACCGGATCATTTTGATCTAAGTAATATTGAATATATCCAGATAATCCATTAGAATCCCCTATCCAAGATAAAAATCCATCAATTTCTTGTTTCAAGGAATTGTCTACCATTCCACCAGCTGCAGCGCCTGCATCACCTGTAACTTGAGAATCATCATACTTTCCCATTTTTGCAGAATCATCCATGTATGTTGTCCCTTCTTTCATCTGATTTGCAGCGCGAGCAACATCTACGTAGGCATTTCTTCCTGAAACACCAGCTGGGGCATAACCAATTACATAATAACGATCATTTTCATCCAAAGATGCAGCTCCAAGTAAAAAGTCTTTGTCCTTGAAATTAACTCCACTAAAATATTCTGGTGTATTCATTAGTAAAGCGTATTTACGATCCTGTAAAAAGGTGAATTGCCCACGTGATTTCCACTTTTTAATGCATTGTGCAAGATCAGATTGTTCAACGACCCAATTAGATGAACTATGGACTATTTCTCCATCATATCTACAAACAACAGCTGCGATTACAATATCTTTTGAAAATAATTCTTTTAAAATTCCTTCGAAATCTATAGTCATATTATTCTTCCTTATTTTTTCTTAATTTTTGTAACCTTAAAAATTTATTATACTTCTCATCTTCTTTATTCTCTTTGATTTTTAATATAAAACGTTCATTCATAACATCAAATGAGTGTTTAGTCTTATATTGCTTCATATCCATTTCATTAGAGTTTTTTTTCAATGAATCTTCCCACACAATTAAATCCATTGCATTATTAAAAAAATCAGAATGGTAATCATCTTGTTTACGGAGTTTTTTAATGTGAGAATTGAGAGCTTCTTCTGTGTTTAAAATTTTATTACATACAGGGCATTGAAAGGTGATCTTTTCAAATTTTTTCTCTAAATGATCTTTATTTGATTCCAGGACATTTGGTTTTCTCTGATGCCTTTTTTTACAACGATGAGTAATGGGCTTACCGTAAATTGGAAGGTTAAAGAAAACCTTCTGACCTGCAGTGCTTTCCCAATACAATATCGATGATCCACAGAATTTACATGTTGTAGGAAAGGATCTTAATTTTTGATGACGCATTATAGCTATTGACAAATAATAACTGAATAAATAAATTTTTTTGTAGAAATCAATTTTAATAAATATAAAAATAAAAAAAGAAAAGAATTTCAAATAAATTTTGGGTTAAAAATGGCAAATAAAACAATCACAATACCGTTAGAAATTTGGGTTAAAATGAAGGATATAAAAGAAAACTTAAATCAAAATAGTGATAGTCCTGTTCATTGGAGAGAAACGTGGAAACATGTCATTCAAATATATGAAGAAGGGTTAAAAAATTCACAAAAGACTACTCCACCACCTCCAAAATTACCAAAACAGAAAAAATCCCTAAAAAAAATATCTGGATCTACGAAATTAAAAAAGGTAAGT
>JAUWPK010000291.1 GCA_030611625.1 Promethearchaeum sp.
TGGCCTTATCTGGTCAAAAAATATCCCTGCAATAAAAACATTTACAAAGATAGGAAAGCAAATTCAAAAGACTGTTGTTTTTCAGAAATCTTTGTAATCTTTATTATTTTTTTCTTTTGTTTAAATTATTTGAAAAATAACTTTCATTCAATGTGATATTAAATACTCCTATTTTTTAAACCCTTTATGGCTTCTGTAACTGAGTTAAGAACACCAAACAAAATTCATAGAAAATCACTACCTAAAATGTGCAACTCGGTGGATGAATTCTATGCTCTATACGACGAGGATGGGTTTATGATCGGTGACCAAGACCGACATCGGGATTACCATGTTAAACTTATCGTACCCAGAACAATGGAACACGCGAAAATAATCGTTTCATTGTACGAAAGAATATACCAAGGGACCTATCCATATCGAGAAATGTTAGATCCAGATTATGTCAGAAATTCATTCGACGATCCTAACAATTATTGGGGCATTTTTAGAATAAATGAAGGCTCTCCAGAAGCAGGAACCGATGTGGGATGTTTTACGATTGTGAACGATTTTAAAACGCGAACATCCTATTTTAGAGGGCTCAATATTCTCCCACAATATCAGAAAAAAGTAGGGGTTAGAGAACTTGCAACCTCCATGTGCGTTCGATTTCTTAATTCTACAATCGGAAAAATTGACAAATGGTATATAGAAGCGCGCACTGCTCACAACGCGGTTCAGTATATTTCGAGGTTGGCGGGATGCAAAACCCAAGCACTTTTTCTGAATAAAGATTATTTCATGGATAAAAAAGAGAGCGATTGTTTACAAGTTGCCTACTGGGATCACGCGCTCGAAACCACCCGAATTATACCCGAATTTATCCTTCCTGAAATCTTACCTTTCTATTATCAAGCCCAACATATGCACAACCTCCCGCAAGTAATACGTTTTGAAATTAATTCGGTTAAGCAAAATTTGGATTACCACGAAACTTTTAGAATACTCACAAATGCCAAGCTATCTGCCATCAAGGATATATATGGGTATGTGTCAATTTCTATCGAAGATCCGAAAACGGGCAGTTATCTAAAAGCACTTCACACCGAATCCGTTAAAAATATAGAAAAAATCAAATATCAATGTTCAAATGTTTCGATTCTTGCAGGATTTTATTTGTTACTAAAGAACTATGCAACCAGTCAAAATATTGAATACGTCGAATGGCAGGTTCCTGTTTCGGACTCTATGTTATGTAAATTTTTGTTCGGACAAAATTTCAAAATATTTGGCTATATTCCTGCTTGGATTCCCAGCAAAGATCATATCGGGATGTTCGAGGATGCTGTAGTTTTAACATGGACGTCCGGGGAATTAATAACTGAAAATATTAAATTACTACCTGAAGGTTTCGAGCTTTTGGATCTGATTAATATGGATTATGATATAATCCAAGATCCTATCATTTTGCCCGAAATCGAGCAAATATTAAATCTTGCTCCCATAGAAACAATTAAGGTTTCATTGTAATTTCACTTAGTAGAGATCCCAATTCGACATATGTGTACCTAATTAGATTTTTATAGGTTGAATTTCTAATTGATGTTATGCCTTCTCAACTACAAAGGAGTTATGATAATTGGAAAAAACTTCCCGGTGAGTTTCCTAATGGGGATAGAATTCAATTATGCTTATTTGTTACTTTTGTTGTAGTCTGGGTTGTGGATTTTATTTTTAAAGGCACAATTTGGTTAAATCAATATATTCCTTTAGGTTTTAGGCTATTTTTTGGTCTTTCATGCATTTTGATTTCATATTTTTTAGTAAAACAAAGCGAAGCAGATTTGTTCTTTCATCCGTGTCCCTTTAATGAACCAGTACAATTTGGTCTTTATAAATATTGCAGGCATCCGATGTATTTGGGAGTTTTAATCTTTCATATAGGACTAGGATTAATTTCTCTAAGTTTGATCAGCTGGGTTTTTATTTTGATAACTATAAAATTTTATAATTTTCTGGCAAATTACGAAGAAAGAAAACTGATTGATAGATTTGAATTTAGATATCAAAAATATATGGAGATCGTTCCAAAATGGATTCCTAAGTTAAGAAAACATCATTACGTGAAGAGACTAAGCTTTCGGAATTTGAATAAATATATTTTTTATCCCAGCCGATATTTAAATCTCGGTTGATCATGTTAAGTTGTTACTATTTATGATTGTATTTTTTTAAACACATTTGATTAAAATTATCGTTATTAAAGCAAATAAATAAATAGTTATTTGATTTAATGTATATTTAATAAAAGAGATTGTTCAAAAACAATCTTAGGTGTTGATAAGATCATGAGTAATAGATTCACAAATTCTTCTGAAGTGCTTAAATATGTATATGAAGGTCAAATGGATATGGATCCGATTAAATATACTGATGAATTATTAGATTTTTCCCCACAAAGAAATGATTTATATCTTAGTGTTTTAAAGGAATTTGGGATCAAAAAAAAATAATCCGAAAAGGTAATGGGTATATTTCAATTTCCTTTCCAAAGAAGATTTATTGTTAAAAAATATTTAGAAATTTTATTATAGAGAAGACCAAAGAATTTTATTCTAATTGTTATTTCTTTTTCTTTCTGTTCAGCAAAAACTGATTCATTTTATCTATTCAAAAGAAGTAAGTTTTTTATTATTTTTCTCTTAAAAGATATTATGAGTACTCTTAAAATCGGGATTATTATATGCGATCGCTACAGTTCTTGCGCAGGTGGAAAATGTTTTAGATCTTTTGAGAAAAAAGAAGGTGCGTTTAAAATTTATAAAGGGAAACAGGTCGAAATTGCTGGTTTTACTACCTGTGGGGGATGTCCAGGAGGAAATATTGAAAATGCTCCCGAAGAGATGAAAGCAAATGGTGTTAAAGTAATCCATTTTGCTACAGGGTTGGTTGTTGGTTATCCACCTTGTCCATATATTTCATATTTTAAGAAATTCATCGAAACTAAATTTGAAATGGAAGTTGTAATTGGAACACATCCTATCCCTGAAAAATATATAATTCCCCATTCTGAACTACAGAGCTGGAAAGATCCAATTTGGGAAGAATTATTAGCACCTACTCTCTGTGATGAAAAAATGCGTAAAGAATATAACTGATTTAATTCCAATTATTGATGAAAGAGAAGATTTTGGCATCTTTTTTCCAGAATGCAAAATTGATTCCAGAAGAAATTATATCTAAAAAAAGAGCATTTCAATTTTTGAATTTGTCTACAAAGTAAAATTAGTTTTCTATTGATAGAGAAAAAAAAAGGGAATTCTATTTCATTTCTTTGCATTTTTTTCAGAAATTGCAGTCTCACCTTTCAATTTACCCAGTTCATTTAACGTATAGTGCTTCTTTTTATTTAGTTCATCTATCGTATGGATAAAGAGTATTGTAACGTAAGAATTATTCAAATCATTTACAATTAATGTTGAAGTGCCTCCACCTACCCATAAAAAGATAATAATTGATAATCCCGTTATTAGATATAAAGTGGCTCCCGAAAAATCAAAAAGCTTCGCAAAACCATAACCAATTAGCGCACCTACAATTCCATTTATTATTAATAAGGCATATTTCACAAAATAAAATAGAAGATCAACCTTTGATTTCTTAATATACCTACTGGGGAGATCTCTAATACTTAGGTAAAGAGATCTGACTAAACCTTGATGATAGAGCTTATTCTCGATTACTATACAAGGTAGTGAGTAAAAATTAAGACTCATCCAAATTCTCTCATACCATGGAGTTCCTTTTTTGGTTCTAAGGGCATTTATTTGAGTTGGAATTAGTTCCCCTGTTTGAGTGAAACATTCTTTGATATTTTGTGGCCCAAATTCACCCTTTATTGCTTTTCGTAGAGATTGTAGCATGTGAATTATTGCTGAACTGAAGGCAAACCCTATTATTCCCCACCATCTATATCGAATTACGCGATATGCTTTCCAAAAACCCATTGAACCACCACCCCGATACCAATTATGAATCATAAGCATTTTCATCCCCTGACTCACGTAATAGATAACAAATATAAGGAAAATGAATAAACATGTATAAGCGAAAAAAATCGATCCTTTACTAATTTCGAATGTTTTTTCCTGTAATTCGAATGTCGCTCCCGATAATGGTGTTATATCGAAAAATGTATCAAAAGAGGTAACTATGTGGAAAAAACTTAAGACTAAAATCCATAAAGTCTGGGTAATTTGAGGAGTAAGAATTTCACGTTGTTTTGCTACCGCCAAACTGCTCATGCGTAGCACATAAATCGCCTTTTTGAATTTTTTATACCAGATTGTAATCATAAAAACGTTTGGAATTACTAATATTACAAATATCCAATTATATTTCCAATCAATGTATATGTATAAAAGAACAAGTAATCCTATTTCAAGAAAGACTAATGAATACATTAGAAAGGGTGCTATTTTACCAAATAATTTTACCATAATATATGAAACAGCCAAAGAAATTATCCAAATTCCTAAAATAATCAAGCCAATATATCCACCAAATTTCAAAAATTCATAATAATCACTAATAATTATTCCAGATTC